>NZ_JBSPKY010000040.1:0-21922 GCF_053848025.1 Mesorhizobium sp. 128a
CCGCGACTTAGTGAAACTGCTGTCCGCGATTTAGCGGAACGACTGTCCCGTTTTTGCGAAATACGCAGTCGCTAATGTCGGGCTTGTCCCACGCCAGCCCGAGGTCGGGATATTGGTAGTTCGTGGTATCCGTGATACCTGCCTTGGCGAAGGCAGAACGACGGATGAGGCAGGGCACGCAGTGCCCACATTGCTGGCTCTTGCGCTTCCACTTACCACAGGAGACCGTCGAAAGCGTCGTCTGCGTCAAATCCTTGCCCGCGGCCGCGGGAGGAAATTCGGGCGGAGGTCGCCTCTGAACTCCTCGACCTCCAGGTCAAAATCATCAGGATGATGTTGCCGGGGGCTCTCGTCGGATTGCGAGAGACTAACTTCCTCGCATCTGTCGCGATGTGCGGGATACTTAACACGACGCCGGGGAAGACCCTCAATGAGAAGGAGAAAAATACCATAAAGTACATGGATATCCTCATCCGCGCCGTCGACGATGGGATCGAGGAATACACGCAGGAGGCGCAGCAAGAATTCCAAAGGCTCTTCCAAGAGCGGTGGGCTGCGTATCTCCTGCCTGCCGCATACTTGCTGGGCGAACCGGACACCTACTTCGACCTTGAAAAGCCGTTGTACCAGCGCTTGGCTGACAGGATGGACTTAAAACCGACGCTGGTGGAGTTGATCGAGATGGATTCCCAACTGCGGGGGATCATCAGGGACACGGCGAAGCGCGTCTGGCCATTGATGCAGGACTAAGGCCTCCATGCCGTCGGATCGATGCCCGCTGCTTGCGGCATCGTTGGCTCCCAACCTGTTGCTACCTTTCGTGAATCAAGATGATTGCGAAATTCCGGCCCAACAACGGTGCTCCAGATTCCAATGTGGTTGATATCGGCAACCAAGCGACACTCCGCTGCTGTAGAGGCTGTCCGTTCCAACAGGATCCCACGGAATACCTCGCAAATGCCATTACCGATGAGAAGCCCCAGAGCCGCGCGCCTTCACATCCTTCAGATCGATGGTTTCCCGGACACCTGATCCTCTAAGTCCAATGCCACTCGGGTAGGCATGGATCGTGTATCCCATCTCTCCAGCGATACGCACCAAGTCCGACCGCGTTCCAATTTTCCGCGCAAGTGCAGTGTCGTGCAGCCTAAGCAAATTGAACACACTGCCGCTGGCCACGCCCTCGTAATCGGAAAGCCAGGACCGAGCACGCCGTTCCGCGATAGTCCTCTCGATAAAACCCTCGACTGCGAGCAGTTCGGCTTTTGACAGAATGCCTGAGCGGGAAGGAGCACACTTCTCGCGGGCAGTAAGTGCGCGCTCGCTCGGAACGGTTGGCCGTTGGCCAAGATGGCTGGGACTGGAGACACTCGCGGAGCTCTTTGTCCCTTTGAGTTCGATTCTGTAAGCGGTTACCGGTCGCCCATTCGACCCGGTAGCCTTCCATTTTCGAATGGCATGGCCTTTGGCTTCGACTTCCTTCAGGCAATTGAGGTACGGACCTCCGTTGATGGCCGTCACCTCGGCCGTGGTCGCTCCTTCAGGCCGCAGATATAACGCGACAGCGCGCTGCGTTTTCGTCCCGGGTGAGAACCCTAGTAGCTTGACCGCAATGCGATCATAGTCGGTCAAATCGCCTGCCTGAGATACCTCAACCTCGGTAACCGCTTTGGCCTGGCCCACCTCCTCCGCAGCTATCCCGGAATGTCGGGCAATACTCTCCAATGTCTCGGGCGGCTCCGCAGTCCCTTCGGAGAGTTGGTTGGAGAGTTCTGGGGTGATCCTCTCGTCAAAAGTATCCTTTGCCAGACACTCGTAATCCAATACTGCACCTGTGGTCATCGGCACCGCTATTGCATTCGGATTGCACAGCGATTCAACGGTTCCGAAATATGCGGAGAAGCATCGGCTATCAGTATCAATCTGAATGATCAGCCAGGCAGGCACGGCGCCATACTCGCGCGCAGCTTTCCGGACCTTTTCAGGGTAGATATTGTAGCCGCCGTTTAAGCTTCGGTTCCGCTGGTACTTGTTACGTGCCTTGACGGTGATGAAGTAAAGTGCCGCTTGCCGTTCAGCAAGGAAATCACCGCCCGCATGATTGTGTCTGAGACTGTTGAGGTCTTGGATCGACAGGAACCCTGCCTTTCCGAGTAGCTCCTCAGTCCAGCGCTCACCCAAATCACCCAGCCTCTTTGTTCTGGTCATAAGTAAAGTCCTCCAACCCTTCACACCGCAGGCACCCCTTCATCAGCATCTCGTCCACCACTAGCATTATCCCCAAGGCACCGTGTGGAGGTGTGGAATGCAAGACTAGCCGATCGCCGAAAGAATGCGAGACAGCGCGTTATTTGCCGCCCGCACTTCATGGGTTAACTCGCTCTCCGGTTTCGCTGAACCGGAATAAAACACGACATCCTCATAAGGACTGGAGCCGCGCGTCAGGACGCGCAGCGTGATCGACGTGATTTCCTCGGTCTGCGACTTCGACCCCGTTACCGCCCCTGCCACGGCCCCGAGAGGGCCAAGAAGAGCACCGCCAACGACAGCGCGGCCAAGCTGAGAACCGCGATTGGATTTTATCGACGTCCTGCCCTCCTTCATAACCGAAGCGGAAATGATGTCGGCCTTGGCGATAGTCCGCGATCCGTACTGGCTCGCGACAGTCACGGTTCCAGACGAAGAAACGGAAATACCTTGCGCCCCGTCACGCGAAACGAAGTTCACCCCAGACCCCAGCTTGCCCTCCGTCCTAGCCCGCGCAGCCGCTTTGTCCTGACTATCCCAAATAGCCCCAAACACCCCGAGAACCGCGACAGCGATGCATATCCAGATGAGCCAGTCCATGATTTCCCCTCCTTTTCTTTTCCCAACGACAGTCTTCACAGATCGACCACGTGGACACAAGCGCAGCATGTCCCCTGCTGGCGCCGGAGTCGTCACAACCGGACGCCAAGAGAAGGAAGCCAAGGCCGTAGAGCGCAGCGTGAACGACAGCTTTCGACCCCGTGCGGTCATGGAGAGCAGACGCAATGGACGGCTCGATTGAGCCCGAAGCGCTCATACTTGACCGCATCTTGCTGATCGGCTTCCGATACAGTACGGACTTCCAAGGGGTGTGAAATGGAAGATGATATCTCGGATCGGTCGTTCTATGACGATGGAGAGTGGGTTTCCTGGTCCGACGTGGAAGAACAGCTTCGATACCAGGAATGGCGAGCAAAGTATCCTAATGCGATAAGATCTTTGATTCCGTATTTTCAGGATCTCTTGTCTCTGGCAGAAAGCTACCACGTTGAGACAGGTCGTCATCTCAATGTGTATGGAGACATTGGGGAGCTCTTCGGCGCCATCACCTACGGAATAAAACTGAACAAGAACTATGCGCAGGGTGCTGATGGTAGGCTTGGCAACGATCATGTTGAGATCAAGACCATCACCCCGTTCAAGTCCAAGGACGAGGTTGCCGTGAAGGTGTCAGGTAACTTCAGCAAGCTGCTCGTCGTGAAGATCAACGCGGATTTTGAAGTCTCATCCCGGATGGTCGATCGCTCGAAGCTTCCCAAAACGCCGAACCCTTTCCTCAGGATAAGGTGGGAAGATCTGCGCGTGGCCAAATGACGGGCTTCGTGCGCATTGCATCCATTCCACGTCTTTTCATCGAGCAACTGGCTACCTGCTCAACGACGGTGCGCATGGCGCGATTATCATGACGATCCAAGTCGAGCCGACCTGCGGGTGGTGCCTAGGCAACCCGGCGAACTGCACGTTGACCTAGGCAGGGTTGGAAGTTGACCGCATCTAACGATTTCCCACCATCATCCATCCGCGAGCGCGTCGACGGCAGCTTCCCGCCTAGTGGTCTGGAACCCAAGCCTGATCCCAGGAGCCGCAGTGGCGCGTTCCGGTAAGCGCTGGCGCGCATAGCACGCAAGGGCGTGAGCGGAGCGTCCCTTGAAGGATCGTCTTGAAGACAGCCAACGCTCCTGCGATGCCGATCTCCTACGCCCTACGTCGGGGGGATCGCCAAGCAGCTGCTGGATCCGGGCTACCCGCCGGAGCGGTGCCTCTACCGCCGAAAGAAGCCCCCACAGCTGACTATTACTGCTTCGATGTTGTAGCCGACTGCATCCATCTTATCCAATGGCGTTCGTTGTGGCTTCGGGCATTGACACAATCATTTCCTCGAAAGCCGCAAAGAAATTTGATAGGTTTTCGGCGTCGCCTTTCCTGCCACTATGGTCCCGCTGATCATCAGCAGGATAGTAGATCATTGCAGCTTCTGATGCTCTGATCTCCTCGGCTGAGATATCTGTTACGCCCCAACGTAAATGCTTGTTCTCGCGCCTGCGACCACGCCACCCCAGTTCGTAAAAGCGCTTCATGTAGGTGTTTACGAAGTCCAGATTGCCCGTTTGATTCAGAACTGCCTTGAAACGCGGATTGATCTTGAGCGTCTGACCGCCGTCGATTTTAGTATGACGCTCCAATGCTTTCGCATCCAGTTCTGATGTGCCCACAACCAGAAGAGGGAGCGAACTTCCGCCAACCGGAATAATAGCATCGAATGCGCTGCGCGTTGCCACGTGCCGCTCATTCCAGCCAAGCGCATGAAGCCGAGGATAAACAAGGGTGTCGATCAGATTGCGACAGGCCGGAGATACAAGCGAGCGTAGCCGGGTTGGTGTAACAAGCTGCATTTTCTCCGGCACGAAATCGCTCGTGACATATGCACTCTTTACCGACCCCTGATCGACTCCCGGCCGGAAGTATTTTACGTGCCAATGGAAACCGGTCGGGTCCGGATTGACGACTGCATATGCCACCGGGCCGCCATGCACACTATGCGCAAAGGATTCCGCCGCGGCAAGATCGGATGCATTGAAGTAATCCGACACCAGCATGATTCCAAAGTTCCCGGAACGCAGTCTCTCTGCCATTTTCGATACAATAGAGACCCCCGGGACCGCGTCTGCTTCAACCGCGACCAGCCAGTCGCCGATGCATTCGTCAAGGCTAACTGCGTCCGTGCGAAGGGAAAGCTGAGGTTTGGTCTGCTCGAAGCTTGTAAGGAACCGATGCGTATAACGCACGATCTCCTGCCAGCTCATTGTCATCAGCGCTTTGCGATACCGCGCGAGTTGGCCGTGCCAAACTTGTGTTCCAGATTCGAGCGAGAAATTGAACTTTACCTCGATAAGCCATACCATCCCGGTCTCATCGACGGTCAACAAGTCTGCGCTTCCGTTGCCCCCGCCGCGACCAGCATCATGCAGTGTAAGCTCATGAGCCCAAAACAAAGTATGGGCCGCCGGTTCACCCCGAAACAGAGCAGGGAAGGCTTCGGAATTATCGATAATGCGCTGGTGGAAATCGGCCTCGTTCGCGAAGTGCCGGGACATCAGATTTGCCCAGCAGCAGGACGAGACGGTCCTTGATGGTCGAACGAAGAACACGGCCAGAGGCAACGCTTGGTGCCCTCAGGGGTGATCGTCATGATATCACCACACCTTACTTATGTCGGCGATAATCTGCTCTACAAAAACGCGGCAGATTTGACACCGTTAAGTTAGGGAAGACCAAAATGCAAGAACGCGTGACGGTCGAGACCGGGTCGTTCGGGAGTGCCAGGATCGTAGTGCGGGTATCGAAGCTGTTACCCTGGGGACGGCGTTCGGTGACGTTGTGCTACATTAATCCCTGCATGACTGCTTCAGGTTTGACCGTCCATTGAATGGGCGAATCTCCGACCGTAACGACTGCTCTCGACCCATGGCGGAAGTTCGGTACGCACCCGCCAAGATTGCTCCATGCCAATCCATGCGCCCTATTGCAGAGGAGGCACACGGCTTTGCCGACCGCAAGAACCGGATATCGCATCTTCACCGCCGTATCGAAGGCAGCCCGGGACTCGGAAAGACTGTAGCGCTCAACTGGATAGTCGCCCAGAGTGGAGCTGCCTACTGTGAGGTTGCCCAGCATACCAAGGCTATGAGGCCGATGTTCCTGATGCTGCACGACGCCTACGGCGTCCAAAATGACAGCAAGCACACATACGAACCTTGCTAAGGATTGCATGAACTTTTTGGGCGCCCGATACGGCCCGACGCGTCCCTTGCTGGTGGACGAATATCAGAACTTCACACCCACTGTTTTGCGGGAGCTGCTGCACCTTCAGGAGCGCTGCGGTTTCGCTTTGCTGCTCGCCGGCAACACTCATCGGTTAGCTGGCACGAGGCGTGATATCCACGCTATGGATCAGATCGAAAACCGTATCGGCATGCGTTTCGAAATCGGGCAGCCGTCGCGGGAGGACTGCATGAGGATCGGCGCCGAACACAACGTTGAGGGAGCCGACGCCTACGAAGCGATTGTCATCTACGGTGAGAACACCTCCCTTCGCGCGCTTTGCCACCTTCAGAACTGCGCTGCCGCTACCAGCGACGTCGGGAGCATTCGCCTTCCCCGGATCGAAACCACGCTTCGTGGCATGTCGTGCGGCAGCGATTTGCTCAGGCTTCTGCACGAGCGCCGAAACGACGACGCACACGACCTCCGCAGCCCCGCCTAATTCCGGACAGCGACAGATAATTCTGAACGGCACACTGGAAAAGACGAAGAATCGTGCGTCAGGGCTATCCGCTGTGAGCGTATGGAGGCATGGGGGGCGAAGCTACTTCGGTTCAAAGCTGACCCTCTTTCGGTCCATGGCTAGACAGCCCCGTCCAACAAATTGATTCGCTATCCGACGGTCGGAAGCATACAGAGGGGTCGCCACCGGCCACTGAACGGGCGCCGGTGTTTGGAAGAGTCGATCATGCTTTCGCCCCAAAGGGGTAAGCAAAATGACCTTTAAGCGCACCGCCAATCCAGCCCAAATTAAGATGTTGTCCCTGGTACTGGACGAATATTGCGCCCGGGCAGGGATTGCTGTGAGCGATCCGCTACGGGAACCCTTAGCGAAGCGCCTGATGGGCCTCTTTAGCGCTGGGATCGATCGATCCGAGGAACTGATTGCCGCGATGAACACGACCTATGACGAGTGGCTCGGGGAAGTTGGTGCCGCTGCCACCTATTCCCCCGCGCTCACGTCGCAGATTGATAGCGTTACCGGCGACAACATTTTGCCGTTCTCGGACCGTCGAGGCAAGGCCGCCTAAGTGCGGGTCTTCGGGAGGTCAGCGGCATGGAGCGGCGAACTATCGATCAAGCACTTGAGTTTCTTCGCCAATATAGGGACATTTCGGTGTCGAACTATGCACCGCTCGGTCCTGATGGTGTGGGTGAAGGACGGACGCTTGCGCAAAGCAGCGACCCGCTGGAAATCGCGGCGACGGCCGACATCGCATTGCTGAACTCCGTCATCCGAAAAATGGCTGCCTCGAACTCCAGATGATCGATGGACCGGCACCCGTGGACGACCGATCCCAGGTTTCATGGACTGTCAGCAGCGCGCCATTGGGTTACTTCGGGTCTGAATTTGTCGGCTTTCTAGAAGGCGCCAGCTGCATGCATCGAGCTCCGGCTCTTTGCAAAGGCTCCGGCATGCCTCCGCTCGAAGTCGCTTGATAAGCATAGCCTCGTGGTTTTTTTCAGCCGGAGGCCGCTTTACCGTCTCGACCGACACCGACGCTGCGTTTGCGAGTGGGATTGTTCCCAGCGTAGAAGCGCCGCGACCAACAGGCGGCCCAATGGGGTGTCGGATAGCCAGTAGCAGCAGCTGCTTACAATTTTTGTCGAACGGCTGCGGAAATTCTCTATGTTCCGTGGCCCGGAGACTACGATGGCATTTCGATTCATACACACGGCCGACATTCACCTCGACTCGCCGCTTCGCTCGCTGGCGATGCGAAATCCTGAGTTGGCCGAACTGGTCGGCGACGCTAGCCGGCAGGCGTTCATTTCGATTGTCGACCTCTGCCTCGCCGAGCGCGTCGATGCTCTCGTCATCGCCGGCGATCTTTATGACGGCGATCAGACGTCGATGAAAACGGCGCGGTTCCTGGCGTCTCAGATGACGCGGCTGCACCAGGCCGGCATCAGGGTTTTCAAGATCCGCGGAAACCACGACGCCCTGTCGCGGATATCAAAGCAGCTGGTGTTCCCCGATACGGTCACGATCTTTGCCGGCCGCCCGCAGGCTGTTCTGCAGACCGCTGGTGAACTTGACGTCGTTTTCCACGGATTGAGCTTTGCCCAGCCGAAGGCCCCCGAAAGCCTGCTGGGCAGATACGCGGCTCCTCATGAAGGAGCGGTCAACGTCGGCATCATGCACACCAGTCTCGCCGGGGCGCCAGGGCACGACGTTTATGCGCCGTGCAACGTCGTCGACCTGCACGGGCATGGATTTGACTATTGGGCGCTCGGGCACATTCACGTGCGGAAGGTTCATCCTGGGATGGCCACGGTGGTGATGCCGGGAATGCCGCAGGGCAGGGACATCAACGAGGCTGGAGAAAAATCCGTCACTCTGGTGACGATCCGTGACGATCGTTCCGTTGAGATCGAGGAAAGACTGACGAGCGTCGCGCAATTCGAGCGCGTAGATGCCGACCTTTCCGGAACGGTGGAATTCCCGGAAGTCGTCGGACGGATCCGATCCGCGCTCGAAGTTATCCGGGCTTCTGTCCGATCCCGCCATGCAGTGGTTCGTCTCGCTCTGACAGGTGCGACGGCTTTGTCATGGGCCCTTATCCGGGATAGAGACCTCCTCTTGGCGGAAGCCGAGCAGGCAGCAGAGCAGATCGGCGACACGTGGGTCGAAAAGCTCGAGCTGAGTGTATCGGCGCCCGGAACTGACGCAGCCGAAGGTGCTGCGGATCCAATTGTCGAACTTGCTCAATCGATGCGTACCGATGCCACGTCGGAGGCCTTCCGGGCCGAAGCGAGGGCATTGATCCTGAAAATGATCTCCGATCTGCCGCCCGACGGGCGCGATTTCGCCGGCAAGGACGAAGCCGCCCAAGAGGACTTTCTCGACAGGGTCCTTGCCAGCGGCGCCGACCTGGTGACGGCTCGCCTCAAGGCAGGTGGATCACGATGAGGCTCCGGCGCCTTGACCTCATTCGATATGGAAAATTCACCGACCAGGCGATTGATTTCGGGCCGAAGCCCACGGCCGGGCCTGATTTCCATATCGTGTTCGGGTTGAACGAGGCGGGCAAGTCGACGGCCCTTTCCGGTTATCTCGACCTGTTGTTCGGCATCGAGGAGCGCAGCCGATACAATTTCCTGCATGAATACGGCGCAATGCGGGTCGGCGGTGTGCTGGAGCTCGCAGGAGAAGAGCACACCTTCTCGCGCACGAAACAACGGAACAATTCTCTGTTGAACGCAGCGGGCCAACCGGTGAGCGAAGTGGCAATATCTGCGCATCTCGCTGGTCTGTCCCGCGACGCCTACTCGACCATGTTCTCGCTGGATGATGAGACGTTGGAAGCTGGTGGAAAATCGATCCTTGAGTCGCGCGGAGACCTTGGCAAGCTGCTGTTCACGGCGAGCGCCGGCCTTGGAAATGCGAGTGACACATTGAGCGCGCTTGAGGTTGAAGCTGACGCGATCTACCGGAAGCAGGCGCACGGAACGGACCTTGCGATTCTCAAGAAGCGATTGGCGGAACTGAAGTCCGCGAGGGATGCGATCGATACGTTGGCGTCGACCTACGAGACGCTTGAGGCAGAGCGCCTCGACGCGACAGAGCATTATAATCGAAGCATCACTGAACGGTCGACGCTGTCGTCCCGTCTCGATCATATCGCGATGCTTGTTCGTGCGGCCCGGACGCTCGCAGAGATAAAACGCAAGGCAGTGCAACTGGCCGAACTGCCTGACAGTCCTTCACCCTCGGGCATCAGCAGCGGCAATTTCGCGGAAATGATCGATGACGACGCCAGGCTCAGAACGCAGCAGTTGGCAAATTCGGAGGAGATCGAGCGTGTAACAGCGAAGATCGCAGGGGTTGATGTGGACGATGCAATCCTCGCAATTTCTGAGCGGGTGCGTGGGCTGGCCGAGCGCAAGGCCCGCCACGTCGCGGCGGGATTGGACCTACCTAGCCGCAGAACCGAGCTGCAGATACTCGATAGCGCCGTCGCGGCCCACCTTGCCGCGTTGGGAAGGTCCTCTGAGCCAGAGCCTGCGTCATTGCTTCTGCCGGCGGCGGTCGTCGGCACGGTTCGCAATATGCTCGAACAGAGATCCGGGATCGCTACCAGCCTGGCTGTCGCCCGCGACGAAGCCGCCGCAGCCCTGGATGCCCTTCAGATGGCGCGCGAACGGGTCGGCGAGGAACGGTCAGTGCCTGAGCTTGCCAGGGCAAGGGTGAGTTCGGCACTGTCGAAGGCGAGGGCGAGTACGCATCTGAAGGAAATCAAAGAGGCGAGCGAAGCGCAGCACGAAGCCGAAATCCAACTGGCGGCCGCGATCCGCCGGCTGAAACCTTGGTCCGGCGATGCTGCTGAACTTGTCGGGATATCTGTCCCCAGCGCCGAGCAGGTTGATACCTGGAAAAGGCTCGCCTCGGAGCTCGGGAAGAAAAGGGCGGTTGCTTCCGAGCGTCTCGCTGATCATGAGGCTACCCACGGGGCGCTGTCGGCGCGGCTGGGCGCCATTCGCGCCAATGTCGACGTAACCGACGATGCAACCGCCGCCGCCATCCGGCATGAGCGAGACAAGGCTTGGGCAAGGCATCGGGACAACCTCATAATTGAAACGGCAGACGAATTCGCGGCGACGATGGCGCGCGACGACAGCGTTGGCTCAGTTCGTCTTGGCAACGCGCGTGAGCTCGCCGAGTTACGCACAACGATGCGCAGCCTCGCCGAAACCTCGGCCAACATCTCTCAGGCACGCGAGCAGCACTCGCTGATCGAACAGCAGGTAGACACACTGGCGGCGCAGATTCGCAAAGCGGCGCTGGAGCTGCTTGGGGACGGTTCGGAAGGTTCGCCAGAGCGTCTGATCGAACGGGTCGAGGATCGCATTTCTGCCCGGACCGATGCGCTCTCGGCCTGGGCGGCAATCGAAGCCGCGCAAAGCAAGGCTGCGCGGGCCGGCGAGGAGGCAGATCGGACACGCCTCGAGCTGAGTGCGGCACTTGAGAGTGTCGGCATCCAGTCGGACCAAATCGACAGCCTGGAAACGATCATGGCCGTCACCGAGCGGTTCATGGAAAGGCAGGATAAGTTAGAAGCACAGCGTAACGAGGCAGTCAAAACCCTCAGCGCGAAGGAGGAGGAACTTGCTGCCAGACGGCGCGCTGTGGACGTGGCGGAGCGACGTGAGGAAGAGTGGCTCGCGAGCGTTGGCAGGGCGCTGAAGGGAACCTGGCTTGAGAGCGGTCTGCCAGCGCACGTCGTCGGCAACGTGCTCGATCAGCTGGCCGAGCTGTCCAAGACGCTTCAGGATCGGAACGCAATGCGGCTCCGGATCGAGAAGATGGAAACAGACCAGGCTGACTTCATCGCCGAGGTCACCGCGGCCGCAGCCGCCGTTAGTGAGCCGGCGAATGACGACCCGGAACAGTTTGCGTTACGGCTCACGGAGCGCTTGGAACGCGCGGATCGTGGCCGTGAAGCGAGGGCCAGCCTCGGAAATGACCTCAAGCGCCTCCTGGATGCTCGTGATGTTATCCATCGCGAAGTGGCGATCCATGAGGACCGCAAGAATGAAGTGCTCGGCATGTTCGGCGTAAAAACACTTCCCGAGGTTGTCGAGCGTGACGAGCTGTTGCGTGAAAGAGATCGCCTGCGCGCTGCCGTTGCCGAACTCGAAGAGCAATTGCTGGAGGAACTCACGATTGAAGAGCGCCAGCAGGCGCATTCCATGCTGGACGCTGTCGACTTCGAGGCTCTAGCAATCGAAAAGGCTGAGAGCGAGCAGCGGCTTCGGGACCTCGACGAGATCATACAGCAGCAGCTGATCCGCAAGACACGGGCGACCGACAAGCTGGATGCGATCGGCGGCGACAGCGCTGTCGCAAGGCTTGATGCCGAGCGTCGCACCGTCTTGCTGGAAATGGAGGAAAAGGCCGTCCGCTATATCGAGCTGAAACTGGGCGTTATGTCAGCTCAAAATGCGCTGCGCCTGTACCGAGACCGTCATCGCTCCGGGATGATGGCCCGGGCATCGGATGCTTTTGCACTCATCACACGCGGTCAGTATTCGGGTCTCACAACCCAGCCTGCGAAGGGCGGCGAGGTTCTTATCGCGATGCAGCGCGATGGGCAGTCCAAGGTCGCCGACGCCCTTTCAAAAGGTGCGCGTTTTCAACTCTATCTGGCACTGCGCCTTGCAGGCTACTACGAGTTCGCCCAATTCCGGCCGTCCGTGCCGTTCATCGCCGACGACATTATGGAAACCTTTGACCATGTTCGGTCCGAGGAGGTCTTCAGGCTGTTTGGCGAGATGGCAAACGCGGGGCAGGTCATCTACCTCACACATCACAAGCACCTGTACGAAATCGCCAAGCTTGTGGTGCCGGACGTTAGGATTCACGAACTCCGGTAGGTTGGCCAGCCTGGGGCGAGCGTCGAGACCCTTGGCTTCTCAGCGTTAATACGCCACGGCTCCATTGCGGGCTGTTTCGTTTTCAATCCAGCACATCCGGCCCGCAGGGTGTATCCAGCTTGCCATTTCTGCCTCATGAGCCAGGAGGATGATCCGGGCGGCTCGATCATCGCGCCAAAAGCCAGACTTCCAGACTGTAGATATCCTTCTGGTGTAGGGTCTGTGCCTGACCCGAAGGCAGCCTCCAGATGCCGATCCGCGAACGTCGGCTTTGCGCCGGAGATCAGTCGTTCATCAGAGCTGAGCAACTCCCGAAAGCTGTCATCCCTGCGAACCGCACCAAACAATCCCGAGGATTCTGTTGCGTGTCGAGCAGGTTGCTCCATCAGATGGTGCTATGTAGCCCATTTGAGATATTTATCCTTGCCTAGTTACTCCTTTCGACGCGCTCGAATGTTGATTTGGCAGGCATCGAGCATCGATTGTCCGAGATATCACGACTGCCCCTCAATCCGCATGCCAGATATGGGAGGCACGCTACCTGCCCCCTTCTCGTGAACGATCGGTGTTCGGTCTATGATAGGCGCCCGGCTGTCTGCCGTGCACTGTACTCGAATTCCAAGGAAAGCTGTGAGCAGGCACTGACCAGCGGCGGCGGCGACGTCGGGTTTCTCGTTCACCCCCAGATGCTTTCGTCCGCGATGCAAGTCGGAATTGATAGTGCGTTGCGCCAAAAACGAGGCCTGAATGTCGAGCCGGTGGAGATGTGTGGCTCGTTGCTTATCGCATTGCAGGATTTTAACGGCTCCCTCACCGACTGGTTGAACGGAGGCGATCCATTTGCGGATTTTCAAGTGCGTCGGACCGGCACACCCACGAACGCTCAACAAGTTGAACACGTCGCGGCTCGGCTGGAACTTTAGGTGGGAGCTGAAACCACCAATAGGTGACCTTGGGATGGGGTCTACATCGATGACTATGGCTATGATGACCCTAACGTCAGCTTCAACATGTCAGAACCGCTTCTCGAGGATCAGGCAGTCCGATTTGGCCGGAGGCAAGTTTTGCAAGGAGCTAGTCTTATGCGGCTCGGAAAAAGCTTCTTCCTTTATCGTAACTTTCCGCTTGGCCAAGCCGGACCAAGGATTGAAGCACGTCACGTACCTCGGCGACGGTCTCGTCCGGTGACGTGAACGCGACGGCGATTTCTTCTGCCGACAGGGGCGCTGTCGCACGTGTCATGAGGTCGAGGACAACCCGCGCCTGGTCCAGTCGTGCGACCGGGAACGGGGTCTTCTTCGCCCTGACCTTGGTCGCCAAGATCGCTTGGACACGGTCGCCGCGATGCGCCAGCGGACCGATTTTGTCGATCTGATACTCGGGGCGCAGCCATTTGATGAAGCCCCGGCGCTCTTCGGCGGCCCGGACTTCGTTCAACCGGACAAGGCCGTATAGGATTTGCTCGACGTCAATGTCCCCGTGCCACCCGTAGGATTTCAAGACGGCGGCGTCCAGCCGATCATGAAGCTCTCGCAGGATCACAACACGGCCACGGCTTCGAATGTCCTGATCCTTGCGCGAGACTGCGCTGCCCTTTCGGACAGCTTCAAGAACATTGTAGAGCCCCGTCAAAGACAGGTCGGAATGCTCGGCAAGGACCCGCTTGCGCGTATCATCGAGTTCTTCGGCGATGGCACCTATTTCAGCACGAGCCGACGCACCTGCATCGGGAAGCGGGAAGGGATCGAAGCACAGGGATTTCGAATACCTCGGATCGTTGCCAACGCCCTGACGGCCTCCGGTGCGCAAAGCCCAAGCCACATGTACCTTCGAAGACAGCACGCCGAGATGGAAGGAATCATCCGATGCAATCGCGACCAGCATGTTGTCTGGAAGCACCTCGGCCTCCATGAACTGGAAGATGCGGTGCTTCATAGTTTCGACGGTGGCGATGTAGCGGGACAAGCCGTGCAATGCTGGCCGGAGTTCCCTTCGTGGCTCGCCGAACCACCACCATTTCTCTCGATATGAGGCCCGATTGTTTCGGTCTCGCTCCGGCTTCACGGTATCCAACAGGTGTTGATAGACCTCGGGGAATTCTCGTCTGACCTCTTCAGCGGCGGTGCCGAACAGGTCTATAACCATCACACCACGCGGCCGTGATGTCAGATCCTTGCCGTTTCGGTATTCGCGGATATGCCGATCGAGGCCCGACCGCTTCCCAAGCCCGAGGTCAAAGGCCCTTTCACGCGTGATGATGAAGCCATTTCCATGCAGCTTCACGCCCGGTGAGCAGATCGCATCGTTAGCCACCAGTGCCTTCGATTTGGTGACATCTACGCCGATCGTGAGGTCGGGATTGATCTTCCCTTCATGTTCAGCGAACTCGATCTTGGGCTCATCGGTATCAAGGTGTGCCTCTTTCGTCACGATGCGCACAACCCCATCCCGTTCGCCAGCTTCAGCAACGGTCATGGCAATCCTGACCGCGGCGGCATCTTTTGACGCCTTGGTCCATGGATGGTCCGGAATGGCGAACACGAGGGAAATTGGCGAGGGGCCGGCCAGATGTCTCTCGAGGACTCGTCGCTGGAATACCTGCGTTATCGAGTTCGTGGTAACGAAACCGAAGCGGCGCAGCCGAGTTTCCTTCCTAACGAGCAGATCGGCTGACCGATCCCACCAGTACATCACGAAATCCGCTGCAGGATTCATCTGCGGGTTGGCACCCCATAAGGCTTCGGCGTAACCCGCGCCCAGCCGCCCGCGGATATCCTTCCCGCCGATGAACGGGGGGTTGCCGACGATGAAGTCGGCCTCCGGCCAGTCGGCGCTGATCGCGTTCGGATAGAAGTTGGTTTCGTTGCCTTGACCGTCGGGCACGGGCTTGCCGGACGCATCGCGCTTGAGATGCGGATGGGGATAGCCCGCCCAGGTGATCAACGCATCCTTCGCGTGAACATGGTCGCTGCTGCCCAATACCGGTTCGGAAGGCACGGTAGACCGGGTCCGCATGTGCCACTGGATGTATCCGATCCAGAGCACCAACTCCGCAATCTCAACCGCCCGCCTGTTGATTTCCATGCCGAAGAACTGCTCCGGCTTCACCGAAATGTTAGCGACGCGTGCGACCGCTTCGTCGCCGCCGATATCCTGCAATTGCTTGAGCGCCTCGCCTTCCAACTGCTTCATCCGACGGAGGGCGACGTACAGGAAATTTCCCGTGCCACATGCCGGATCGAGTACCCGCACGGACGCTAGGTGCCTAAGGAAGTCTTCAACCTCGTGGGTGGCGGCCGCCTTTGAGCCGTGGCGAATCGCACGCTCGGCAGCCGATTGATGGCCGATCCAGTCTTTAGTGAGGGGTTCGACGATCGTGGCATCCACAACCCGTTCGACATAGGCGCGAGGCGTGTAGTGCGCACCGAGACGCTTGCGCTCGATCGGGTCCAGCGCCTGTTCGAACAGAGCGCCGAATATTGCAGGCTCCAGATCGCGCCAATCGGCATCCGAGGCATCGCGAAGAAGGCGTATTTCGGCCTTGGTCAGCGGAAGCGACGCGGCATTCTTGAAGAGTTTGCCGTTGAATCGAAGCAGTCTCTCGCCGATGCCAGGCGAATAGTCTCCGCGATCCATATGCCGCCAGAGATCATCGATTTCGAAGGTAAACCGCGTCGGATCGTCGAGGCACTTCGTCAGAAGCTCCGTGAAACCCTTCTTGCGAAGCAGCCCCACGTCCTCGACGAACATCGTGAAGAGGCACCGCATGAGGAAAACTGCTACGCTACCGGCCTCGAAGCCTCGTCCTTCAAGGGCCTTCGAGATTTCTGCCAACTGCCCGGCAATCTCTCTGGTAACCTTGGCCGTCTTCTGTGCTGGGTCAAGCGATTGAGGTTGTTCCCATACCGCACGCAGCAGTTCTCGGGTATCCGAACTGGCTAGCTGGCTGAGTTCGATGCGAAACTGCCGCGCATCGGGAAACTGGGCATAGTGGCGTCCGTGACCGGAAAAATCAGCGTAGAGTTCGACAGCTCGCCCCACGTCGCAGGCTATGATGAAGGGTGGATATGGATGGTCGGAAGGCAACGACGCTGCATATCGCTCGGCCTGCCGGCGGGCCTGGACCATAACGTGATCGAGACCAGGCAATGCCGTGCCGGCGGGTCCACCCTCCGCCATCACGAATAGGTCTGCCTGGCCTTCGGGCACCGCTTTCTTGCCGCCACGGAGGCGGCTCTGCTTTGCCTCTAGGATAAAGCACCCGCGCTTGTAGAGATCGATGCGCCCAGCTTCGGTTGTCCCGTCCGGACGTTTTCTTTCAACGCGCCGTTCGAACACGTAGTCGTTGAAGTCATGGGCGGCCAGTGCAGGATCGGGTCGCTTGACTCCAATCACATCACAAAGCTCTGCCAAGAAAAGAGAATAATTTGCTCTCTCTTGACCTCCGTCAAGATTGGCCCATCGCCCGATGAAATTGGCGATCGTTAATAGTCCATCAATATTTTCGCCGTGTCCCACGCAGTAAAGTGACATGGCGTAGTTACTAAACCGATAAAGGGGGAGACCCCGTGCGCGACGTGCGAGCTGGTTTTAACGGCGCAGTCTTTTGGTAAGAACGGATTGATACGGACGACTACTTCTACGCAGCTCAATCGACGGCCATGAGCACATTACTCGGCCGCTTTCTGATAAGTTCGCCATGAAGCGTCAGCTCGCGGCCCAAACCAAGACCTCCGACCCATGCCGCTGATCGCTGTCCCTTGGGGTGCGAAACTTGCTTCCAGATTCGGGTAGCAAAGCCGCCTTCGGGTTCGATGTTCATGCTCTGTACTTCGAAAGTCGCATAAAAGGCAGTGTGGTGTGATGTCCGGAATTATCTGGCATTTCGTGGGGTTTACCAGTCCGGAATTATGGCTTGCGTGTGTGTGGCCTATGTGATTGAAAACAAGAGCGTTTTCAGGCCGAGGGTAGGAGTTTCTGATCCTAAGACCAGGTTTACCAATGGCCTCAATTACATTTAATTCTGGACTGGCATTAAGCAGTTGGATTTGCATGGAATCTAGCCGCCCTTGTTGGTAAACCCGCTTACGGTCGGCAGCTGATTGGTCAACCCATGACCCCAGGATTGGTAAACCAAGACCGCAGCCCTGTCGGGCCAAGGCCCAACTCTCCCTTCCACTGTCACCGGTCACCCTTCCACACCCTCGCGAAACGAACTGCGGCCAGTGGCTGACATCCGTAAGGCTTCCTGAGGCCGCGTGGAGATCCAAGGTTTGGCTGTCACGCCAGGGATAACTCGAGCTGCTACCCGGTGGTTTCCGTTCCGCCGCTAGGGACTAGCGCACGATGTCGAGGAAAGAATTCGTCCCACTCAACCTGCTCGCCAAGTCGGCAGGAATCTCGCGGCAGGCAGTTTGGAGGGCTTGCCAGCGTGGCCACTGGCGAGGGCACGCCCTGGAGGTGCGCGTTGTTCAGGGTAAGGGTGGCAACGCGGGCAAGCATTATCTCGTCAGTTTGGCTTCACTCCCACCCGAGTTGCAACTCCGGTTGAAGCCCATTGAAACGACGGTTCAAAATGGTCCGAAGCCGATTATATGCCGAGGCCGGCACGGCCGAGCCGACAAAGGCAAGAAACGCGTAGTCATCAGTCGGCAGTGGGATGCTTTGGTACCCTTCGACCCTGGCACAAAGGCCAAAATTGCAGAGGACCTAAAACAGGAAATCCGAGGGCTTTTGGCAGCCGGCGCAGCTTTTGGGGACACGTCAAGCTATTGGCCCGTAACTTCCTGGTTGAGACGACCAGGTCATGGGGGTTCCGCCCTCGCGATTTTTCGAGTTTCGAGCAAGCTTGTGCGATCCCGTGGACGCTCGTTTCGGAAGAGCTACATTATCGGAAAGTCCACCAGTTCCGCACCAACCGCAAAGCCTACGAGGACAGCCGCCCGCGCGGTCGGCGCTCTATCGAAGGCATGCGCCCGATGGAATTGGTCGTCGGAGACGTGCACCCGATCGACATCCACCTGACGCGGGCTGAGGGCTCAATTTGTACAGCGAAGTTGATCGCGTTTCTCGATTGGGCGACTGGCCGCGTCTGGTGTGATCTGATCGCATTTGACAAGCGC
Source organism: Mesorhizobium sp. 128a (assembly GCF_053848025.1). Taxonomy (NCBI): domain Bacteria; kingdom Pseudomonadati; phylum Pseudomonadota; class Alphaproteobacteria; order Hyphomicrobiales; family Phyllobacteriaceae; genus Mesorhizobium; species Mesorhizobium sp. 128a. Next base: position 18,630 of record NZ_JBSPKY010000040.1, read on the forward strand.
GGCGGCGTCAACAATCGTGACGTGATCGAAGTCTTCGCGGCCATGGTGGAGCATCCTGCCTTTGGCCTGCCTGAAGCCCTCTACATCGATAACGGCAAGGAATATGGGTTCGCGACGTACCTGGACGCCGCAAGGACACTGACGGTGCCCGGATTCCATGGGCCGGCTCGCACGGTGAGGGTTGTCAACGCCTTGCCTTACAACGCCCCGGCAAAGCCAAACGAACGCTGGTTCGGGGACTTCGAGTCTCGCTATCTGAGCTCAGTACCGGGCTGGATTTCCGGCAACCGTATGAACAAGCGCCAGGAGGCGATCGGCCGGACGGTTGCGCCCTATGGCACCTTCGAAGATTTCGTTCCGGCGTTCTTCGGTCTCCTAAAGGCCTATCACAGCATGCCCACGGGAAAGCAGAGCGGCCTCAAGGGGCTTTCGCCCAACGCCATTTTTCAACAGCACGTTGCTACAGGGTGGTCAGCGATCACCATGAGCCGGGATGAGGTCCACGCGTCTGTAGCGCGCCGCGTCGAGCGCACTGTGATTCAAGGCGCGTTTCAGATCCGTGGGCGTCGGTGGTCCTGCGAACAGCTGTGGCAGTATACGCACGATAAGGTTCTGGTCTGCGAGCCGGTCTATCATGCGCCGGCCGAGCTAGTTGTGCTGGACATGAAGGGCAACAGGCTCGGGATCGCCACCCCCGATGTTGCACTTCATCCGCTTGACCATCGGGGCGCCCAAAGCACGGCAGCACGGGCGAGGGCGCATCGCAGCGCGATCGTGGAGATGGCTCGCTCGGTCCCGAAAATCGACGTTGCAGCTCGGCTGATAGCGCTTGGTCAGGCTCAACCTGAGATCATCCCCAACGAGCCGGCGGGCAAAGTATTGCTCGATCCGTCTGATCGGCCGGCGCGGATCGTGATGCCGAAGAAGCCATCGAACTCCGAAGAGCGCCGACGCGAACAGGACGAGCGCATAGCCGCTCAGATGGACCTAGTGAAGAGGATCGTCGGATGACGATGTTTGTTGAGACTCGCGCTGCGCTCACTGTGCGCGCCGCCTTCGATACCGCGGTCAAGATGCGATATCCGGTGCTTGCGGTCGGCAAAGCCGGACTCGGAAAGACTGTAGCGCTCAACTGGATAGCCGCCCAGAGTGGAGCTGCCTATTGTGAGGTTGCGCAGCATACCAAGGCTATCAGGCCGATGTTCCTGATGCTGCACGACGCCTACGGCGTCCAAAAGGACAGCAAGCACACATACGACCTTGCGAAGGATTGCATGAACTTTCTGGGCTCCCGATACGGCCCGACGCGTCCGTTGCTGGTAGACGAATATCAAAACTTCACACCCACTGTTTTGCGTGAGCTGCTGCACCTTCAGGAGCACTGCGGTTTCGCTTTGCTGCTTGCCGGCAACACTCATCGATTAGCGGGGACGAGGCGTGATACCCACGCTATGGATCAGATCGAAAGCCGCATCGGCATGCGTTTCGAGATCAGGCAGCCGACGCGGGAGGACTGCGAGAGGATAGGCGCCGAACACAACGTTGAGGGAGCCGACGCCTACGAAGCAATCGCCACCTACGGTCAGAACACCTCCCTTCGCGCGCTTTGCCAACTCCTCCATAACTGCGCAGCCGTTACCAACGGCGTTGGCAGCATTCGTCTTTCCCGGATCGAGACCACGCTTCGTGTCATGTTGTGCGGCACTGAGGCGCTCAAGCTCCTACACGAGCGCCGAAACGACTTCGCACACGACGTCAGCGGCCCCACTTAATTCCGGACGAAGACAGATAATTCCGGACATCACACTGGAATTCAAACCCGAGAGCACATTCGCGCGCATGATTTCGAGTAACGCCGCGATCTTTTATCCGCAACCTTGCATTTGACGGATGCAGTGGTGCTACGCTTGCAGAGCCCCGGAGTGTCTCCACACGGCAATCCTTCGTCGTGAGCCGATGCTATCGTGCAAGTTTCGCAGCACTCCGAGTGGCTAGATCGACTAAGACAGCATGAAGAAGCGTTCCAACTTCTTGTTCGGCGAGCCCGGGTGCAATTCCTGATTCGGACAGTTGAACGAGAATTGTCTTGGCGGTGCTGCGCCAGAAGGCATTCGCGTCCTCCCCGTTCTTGGACTCCAGGACCCGGGCGATACCTTCGACCAGTTTCCGCCGCCGATGCAGCGGAAACGCGCTTACGTTTGAATCACACATCGATCACCTCACGCCTTCCGTCTCGCGAATAAGCATTGGCGGGTTAGAAAATTTGGTTAACAGCGCTTTTTGACAACGGTCAGGCTCGGTGGACGGTGCTGCATACAGCCACTGGTCGCGGCGGATGGTCGAGTTTGAGTTCCTGTTCAAGAACTCATTGGCGATGATGGGCCGCGAGGGATCGCGCGGGGAGTGATTTGGGCAGGCAGGCTCTTGGTCTTGATCAGAACCAACCCGCTACATTGCGACCTGGCTGCCGATTTCAGGTGGCCCATTCCATGGACGAGGCCGATTCGGCCGAATCGACGTCCAGCTATTTGATTTGCTGGGAGCGCCAGGTCGGGAGGAAATCTCCCGATTGTAGCGGGCATCCTGTTCTTTTCGAGGTGTCTATGAAGGATTCGCGCATTCCCGAGAGAGTCTTGACGGCTACGTCAGAGGGGACCCACATCATCCGCGCTTATCGGGAGCACCTTGGATATTCGATCGAGGATCTGGCGGTGGCGTGCGGGCTAGCCGCTGAGGAAATCCAGAACATCGAGTCGGGTCTGAGGTACAACAAGGGCTATCGGGATCGGATCGGGAGATCGCTGTCCCTACCTGTGGGAATTCTTGAGGCGGAGTCGGACATATTGGACGCTGCGTGATCAGTGGGTTATCCGCAAGTGTTTCGAATACCCGCTTCCTTGTGAGTGTAGTTTGCGACTGATAGTCGAAGCATTGAACCATGCGCTTCCGACCAGATGGATGGAATGTTGCAGGGTGCTGCCGAGATGCTTGATTCCCCTCCCTGAGATGGTCGGCCGAGAATACGGCCCAAAGGACTGCGGGCTTTTGACCGGCCCCCAAATCACCTTTGCCTATCCTGCCCGCCTGTCTTCGTCTTCGAAAGACAACGTCAGCGTTTCGTGCAACTTGCCGGGTGCCGTCTTTGCCAAAACTAATACCGTATACTGGCGTGCGACCACTGATCGCTTTAAGCGGCTCGCCCGTGCGTGAGGCCCGGGCTTATGCCCGATGCACTCGCACGCGGATTGTAGCATATCCCCTTTGCATGCCAGCCTCCGGGAACACGCAGCTAG
>NZ_JBSPKY010000041.1:0-20191 GCF_053848025.1 Mesorhizobium sp. 128a
GCAATACAGGAACCAGCCCTTAAACCTACCAACTCAATGAACCGTCCAACTCTACGGGGTCAGTTCACTTGGACAGGGCCGTAATTATGTCCTCGGAGATGCCGTCGCCAAAATATTCTTGTTCGGGGTCGCCGCTCATGTTCTGGAACGGCAGGACTGCGATCGACGGCTTGTCGGGCGGCGCCAGTCTTCCACCGAACAGGTCGGGCACAATCGACTCTCTGGCAGTGTCCCGGTTCAAGGCCACACGATAGGCTCGCACGGGCCGTGCAATGTTTTTGAGTTCCTTATCGCCGAGATCCTCGAATTCTTCCTTCAGCTTGTCGCGCACCTGCTCATATGCCGCACCTGACAGGTAAATCCCATTTGGTACCGCAATGCTTTCCAGGCGAGCAGCAATGTTGACACCGTCGCCCATCAGGTCGCCATCGCTTTCCTCGACTATGTCGCCGATATGGATACCGATGCGGAACTCGATACGTCGATCAGGCGGGACGCCGGCATTGCGTTCGAGCATGGCGTTTTGCACCTCGATGGCGCACCGCACAGCGTCGACCACGCTGCGGAACTCGACGAGGGTTCCGTCTCCAGTGCGTTTCACCACGCGTCCGTTGTGCACCGCGATGGTAGGATCGATGAGGTCGCTGCGCAGCGTCCGGAGTCGAGCGAGCGTTCGATCTTCGTCCGACCCAGCCAGCCGGCTGTATCCGACGACATCGGCGGCCAGGATCGCCGCAAGCTTGCGCGTCTCACTCACGTTGCCCCTCCTTCGCTATCTGACATAGCACAGACTCAGGGATAGGGTTGCTTCATTTAGATCGGCTCGACTTGCAGCCGCTATCCGAAGCGCGACATTGCCGGCGCTTGTTGAAAGGGCTTGCAATGGGGCCCGCGGTCATCTGCGATGATCGACTTTGACCCATTGCGGACATCGTGACTGGGCGCGATGATCTCAACCGCACCAAGTCGGCGTTCACGGACTTAGGGGAGAACTTGCTTGGCTGATTTCAACGTCGGCTTCGTGATTTTCCCCAACATTACTCAACTCGACTTCGCCGATCCGTTTGAGGTGCTGAGCCGGCTTGCAACGCCGCCGTCGATTTCTCGGCTCGCAGCAAGTTCCCGCCGTCGAACACCCACGTCGTCGCGAAGACCATGTTGCCCGTCGTGAGCGACTGCGGCCTTGGCATCATGCCCACCTGCAATGGCCCGCCCGGCCCCTTGCCAGTGAAGGCTGGTGGTTCGCGCAACGCTTCCAAACAATGGGTCAGTTCCGAGCGTTCGTCGTTAGAGAATAGCGAGCGAGCGGCTTTCCGGACTTGGCGCGAAGATCTACCGTGTTGCCGGCCTTAAACGACCGACACCGAAAACCATCCCACTTAGGTTCATATTGCCAGACACCCTGTTCCACGGGAATGGCGTCCGCACGTTTGGCTTCCGTGGGAGCAGTGTCGATTGGCAGGAGAAATAAGCCGGAAGCGCTCATTTTGCTTCCCGCGTTTCTGGCGACTCTTTCCAGAGATCGAGAAGCGGACCGCTGCCACCGTAGACAGGATCCTGCCGCGGTTTCGCGACTTTGGGAATGGTCTTGACCGCGCGGGCACGGTCCTCCTTGCTTTTGCATTCGTCGTAGGTCCCGTCCCGCGGATAGGCGCCGACCACCAGAAAGTCGTCTTCGGCATACAGACACTCGTGGCCAGTGCCAGCCGGAAGGACTGCGACGTCCCCCGCCTTCATCGTCAGCGAGCGGCCGCGCTTGCCGCCGAACTGCACCTTGGCCGATCCGCGAGCCACTCCGAGAACTTCGTGAATGCGGGAATGGTAGTGAACATAGTTGTAGATGCCGTTCCGCCAGGACTTTTGCCAGCCATTGCGTGCGAAGAGGTCCTCAAAGATTGCGGCTGGATCGAACTTGGCAGTCAGTTTCGCAACGCTATGATACACCACCAAAGGCCAGTACGGATGATTGGGGATGATGCCATCATCCTTGAAAAGGAACGTGTTCGCCTTGCTTGATCGCAGCAGGCGATCAAGATCGTCGCTTGAGGGCCGCTGCCAGCCTGTCACCTTCTCGACGAACTCTTTTCCGCTTTCGAGTATTGGCATCATGTCTGCCCCAGCCCACGCACTCGCTGAAAAGCATTCAATGATTTATAAGCTCACCCGTTCCTTGTTGGGAGCGTGACCTCTTTGCCTTGCCTACCTTCGCTATCGGCGGTCCTCGTTTTACCACCCACGTGGTCACCATCCTGAGCTTGACGGGAAGAAGCCGAGCGGATTGGGGAAGGCGAACCCCATGGCGAGCAGCAGTCTCCTGCCTCTAATCAGCCCTCTTCGGTCAATCGAGCTCGATCCAGGCCGGCGCGTGGTCGCTAGGCTTTTCCCATCCTCGAGTATCGACGTCTACGCCTGCATCTCTCAGATGGCCGGTGAGCGATGGGTTCAGCAGCAGATGATCCATGCGCAGGCCGGAACTCCTATCATACCCGCCCCGATAGGAGAAATTCCAATAAGTGTAGGTGCCTTTCTCAGGGTGGATGCGCCTGACGGCATCGATCCAGCCCTGCTCGAGCATCGTGGCATAAGCTTCTCGGCTTTCCGGGAAATAAACGGCATCACCTAACCATCGGCTCGGAACGACTGCGTCAATAGGCGTCGGCACCACGTTATAGTCACCGCAAAGCACGACGGGCCCCCCTTTTTCGAGCAGCGGCTTGCCATAACTGATGAGGCGCTCAAACCAGCGCAGCTTGAAGTCGAACTTTGGGCCGGGCGCGGGATTACCATTTGGCAGGTAAAGGCATCCGACGATCAACCCGTTTATCTCGGCCTCGATGTAACGGCTATGCGTATCATCGAGGTCTCCCGGCAGGCCGCGCCGTCGTTCCACCGGTTCGGTACCCCGCGCAAGGATGGCCACGCCGTTATAGGATTTCTGACCATGCCAAATCGCGCCGTAACCCGCTGCGCGGATTGCTTCGGCCGGAAACTTTTCGTCCGAAGTCTTCAGTTCCTGCAGGCAGACAATGTCGCAGGGGCTCTCAGCCAACCATCTCAGAAGTACGGGCAACCGACCATTGACGCCGTTCACGTTGAAGGTGGCAATGCGAGTGGACATCGTCGGTGTGCTGTCTATTTCTTGCCCAGCTTATCCTCGACTTTTTTGCGGCTGCTGCCCACCAACCTCACCGCCGACTTCACAGCATCATCCTTGCTCGCGCCGGTCTTACCGGCTTCATAACGCACCTCGTGATCCTGTCTGCCGGCAACCTTGACCCGATCCTGGTTGCGCCCGCGCGTCGTTCCACTAGTGGACATTTCTTCCTCCGAGTTTGCTGCTTCAATGGTTCACAACGCAGCCGGACTCTTTAGGTTCATCCAGCAGCAATAAGAGACGTGAGGTTGGAAGGACGCTTCGGCTCCGATTTTGGGGTCCGGAGGAGGCACACAAAAGACCGGCCACATTTCTGGCACACGCTTTTGAACCTGTTTTTGCGGGAATCGTTTGCCCTCGGTGCCTGCCGCACGGCAATCCGGCATAGTAGAGCAGCGCTTTGGATCCGTGTTGCTTTTCGGAGGATATGGCTGTGCGAGCCACTAAGCGGTCGAGTGGAAAACCTTCGCTGCTACTCTTCTGCCTCCTTCAGCGCGTCACCGTGCGCCCGCTTCTCGCGCTCCCATCTCTGGCTCTCGTAGGCTTCCTCTTTGTCCAGTTCCTCTCGTCGCTGCCTGATGGAGTTCGTCGCGCTCTCGTGGCGGCTTCGAGCGCGCGCGAAAGCGGCATTAGCCTTGTCGATCATCCGCTCGCGTTGTTTCTTCGCACGCTCGCTCCTGGCCTCCGCCTTTGCGCGATCAAGGGCCTCGCGTTTTCTTTCCCTTTCGAGAGCAGCCGCCGCGTTCCGTTCCGCTTTCTCGTCGGATTTCAAGCCGGTTAGCTTGCCGGTGTCTGCGCGCTGCGCACGACCCTGGGAAGCTCGTTGGTCCCCATCGAGTGCTGTCGGAAGCACAGCCTTTTCAGTGAATTTCCCGTGCGATCCGACCGGCCGGCGCAACACGACACCTGGCGCGGCCATTGTTGCATCCACCACTTTGGGGTCTTCTGTCGGTTTCGCGAATCCGCGTTTAAAGATTTCGGGATCGGCACCCCATGCCTCTGCGGCAGCTTTCATCGATGGTGCTGCGACGACAAGGTCAAAGAAGCCGATCGAGGTTTGATAGACTTTTAGTTTCTTCGCCATCCGATGGAGACCTTACAAGTGTCCTTTTCTGGATTGCGCTTTCAATGGACCTTCGCGCCGGAGGCAATAGTGAAACACTGCTAGAGGTGCAGAGCAACCAATCGTATCGCCCCGGTCAATGGCTGCCCATTCAGCCGCCCCGCTGCGAAGGCGTTGCAATTAGTGAGGCCGATCCAACCTTCGGAGATCATGGGCCGTTGAAGGGCCGTTTGCTGCCGGCGAATTGCCGGACATGGAATCGCTATCCCTATTTGCCGACAACATGTGGAATTCCTCGAATTTGCCTGGGAAATATCGGGCCAGATACCGCACCGCCTTAGAATTATCCATCAACCGGTCAAAAAAGCGGCCTGCCGCGACCAGCTCCAGCTTCGCAACGCCACTTCGTTCAACCGCATCCAGATATGCACGGCTCAGCCTACCCAACTCGAGTTCCATCTCCTCCATTTCATCCTTGGAAATGCCGGTGATTTGCTTTCGCAGATCGATATCCTTTGCCAACAACGGGCGTGGAGTGAGAGCGACGAGCATTTTCACGTAGCTAAACCGGGGCCGCTCCATGGAAATAATCAGCCGTGCAATCTCTATTTGCCTGGCTGGAACAACCAGTCGCAGCAAAGCGAAAAGCTTGGCCGACCCAGTGCAATCGCGCAGCAGATTGAGTGCCTCCGGGCAAACCTCGCAGGAGGGCACCACCTTCTCGCTCACGACAGAGGGAGGGTGAGGCGCGGCTTGAATTCTTTGCGCCAATGCATTCGGCATCGTCGCAAGGCCTTCGGATGCGAGCAGTGCCCGGAAGCGGCTGTCTGCTGTCATCAGGCGAACCGCCGCGGCAATACGTGCCAAACGCTCCTCCTGTTCTTTCGATTCCTCCACAAAGGCGCGCTTGCGCCGACACTCGGTGTTATAGGTCGCCAGCAACTTGGAGCCTAAGCGTCTCATTGTCGGCATAGGCTGGTTGGGGGCAAAACGCCTCTGATTTCGTAGGTCGCTGCGCAGCAGAGCTTCGTAAGCAGCTTCACGGCTTAGTCGCTTTACGTTCATGATGTGCTCTCAACCGAGACTCGCTCCGCCAAAGCAACAAGCGGCTCGAGCGTGGAAAAAAGATATGAGTCAAGCCGCGCCCCGTTGTTGGCATGAAGTTCTCTTTTTCCGGCAAACTCAAAGGCGGGAGCAATCAAGTAATCGCGAACGGAAAGGTCGCCAGGATCCATCCGGATCAGAACAAAAATGTCGGGCATCGGCTGACGATCGGCCTTCGTAAACCAGCGCGGATAACCCAGGCCAGAGACCCGGCAGCGTGCCACCGCGATCGCAACGGTGATCTCATGATTGATTTCGACGAAGTCAGTTGCTCTGTCGTGGGTCGCATACGCACCGCGCTTTTGAACCGCCGCCACAATATCCTCAATCACCTCCTGCCTCTTCGTTTCCAACCGCCTGTTCACATGGATGAAGCGGCAGCTCTTGGGCGGCTGATATCCGATCAATTCATAGGCTCTGACAATGCTACCGAAACGCGACTGAAAGCGGGTAGACGGAGGACAGTCGGGAGCGGCGTCGACAATAGAGGCGGACAACGCACCGCGACGGGCCAGAAGGGCCTTGAGGGCGGCCAGCATCTCGTCGTTTGTCATGCGACGGTAAATCGTCTTGAGGATAGCCTGAGCTCGATTGAACAGCTTACGGTCTATGACCGGCTCCAGAACGTTTTCCGCTCGCACCCACTGCTCAGGTGGATTGCTGACATGACCGTTTTTGAGCCTGGTCGAGCTCTTGTTCCAAACGCTGTTGCCGATGTAATTTTCGTTGGTCAGCACCGAGTGCAGAGAATCCCGCGTCCACAAACGCCTGCGGTCGGTCGGCACGCCCCGCTTGTTCAGCATCCTCGCGATCTCAAGCTCGGTTTTTCGCGTTTTGACAAAATTCTCAAAAATCCATCTTACCGTCGCGATCTCGTCAGGAGGTCCACGGACGAGAATTATGCGATCCGTCTGCAGGCTCTTGTACTCATGCGACGAAAGGAGACCTCTTGCACGTCCCTGTTGGTCGACAAGCAAGCGTCGCAGGCCGAGTCCAACTTTCCCGCCCTGACGAAATCCCATACGGATCAGCCTCGCCTGGCCGATGAATACTTTCTGCGAAAGCATTCTGCTGTGCTCGGCAGCCATGCTGCGTTTAATGGCCTTGAGGACATCGGATCCTATGCTGCCGTCGTTTGCGAATTGCTCGGCGCAAAACTCGATCCGGACGCCGGCCATCTGGCATCGGTACTCATGAGCGGCGCTCTCGTCGATATTCTGGAAGCGTCCCCAACGGCTAACATCGTAGACCACAACCGTCTCGAAGTCGGCTCGCCCTTCCTCGACATCTGCAAGTAGCCGCTGGAGGCTTGGCCGCCCACTCAGGTTTAGACCACTGCGACCCGCATCCTGGTAGGTGGCAACAATGTCGTAGCCCATGATATTGGCATAGTCGCGGATGGCTTCCTTCTGGTTTTCAATGGAATAGGTCTGCTGGTCAGTGGACATCCGCACGTACTGGGCCGCGCGAATGATCCGCTTTCCGTGGCCGGGCGCAAATGCTCGTTTGGCCATCAGCTAATCCGTGATTCCGGACTAGCACTCTATCGAGGCGGCATTTTCCAGCTGGTTAGGAATACCAGTCCAGTTTATGTCGAATCACCGCCTTTGGGCATTAAAGCCATCAACAGCCGAAAAGAAGTGACTCACTTCGTGAGCCGGCGCGCCGCCGTTTGGCCGTATTGCAGCAGCAACTGGCAACCATTCGCCCCCATCCGCGTTTGGGGCTTCAAAGGAGTTCCAAGATGATTATCAAAAAAGCTGTTCTCGCTGTGCTCATGGCCGCTGCATTGGCGGGCTGCGCGACTCAAACTGAACAGCAGCAGAGGGCGACCACGGGCGCGCTCATAGGCGGCGGCGTCGGCGCCTTGGCCGGCCAGGCGCTTGGCGGCAATACGGAGAGCACCGTTGTAGGTGCTGCAGGCGGCGCGCTGCTCGGCGCGGTTATTGGCCAGTCTACGACCCCGCAACGGCGCGGCGAACAGCTTTGCCGCTACCAGGATCGCCGCGGCAGGATCTACACGGCGCCCTGCGACGATCGCTATTACAACGGCGACTATTGAGGTAACGGGGTGGGTTTGCGGTTGTGGCGTCGGTGTTGGTCCATTGGGGCGAGAACCGTCAAGCTATAGGGTGACCTCGACAAACTGGGCACTTCCTGGATCTCGGCGGGGCTGCTGCCATCCGCGACGGTCGCCTTCATTGCCTGGTCGGCAAGGTTGGTGATAGCTGCTGGATCGTCAGCAAAAACGTTTGGCCCCACCGCCGAGTTCTGCGGCGGTTGCCGATCGTTCGACGTCCAGCTGAGATGCCACCTTTTCAAAAGCTGGCAGCCAGTGTTCGGCGTGCGGGTCGCCAACGAGAAAGACCGTGAGGCGACCGTTTGGGTAGTCAAAATGGCAACCGACGGGCTCGCCATCATCGGATGGGCGGGCGGCAGCCTTCTTTTGGTTGTCCGTCCCGCATTATCGCCGGCAACGACGGAGCATAGGCCTCCACTTTTCGGCGGAGATGACGTGAGGCACGGCGACTGCTAGCCGGCTTTGATCTCTGACGGGTGTGGATTTGTGACTGCCGACCAAATGGTCTCGATCAAATCCCTGTCGCGGAAAGGCTTACCAAGCAATGGAACATCAGCGGGACGGTTCGCAATCTCATCGGCGTCGGCATAGCCAGTGATAATAACGGCCGGCCAATCGGAGCGTATACTCCGCGCGAAGCGGATAACGTCTAGCCCGGAAACGAGTGGCATGGCGAAGTCTGTGACGATGACGTCGAAATCGGCGGGCGCTCGTTCGATCATGGCCAGAGCCTCCGCACCTCCTGCCGCGCAAGCAACCTCAAAACCACGCTGGCGAAGGGACTCGGCTGTCAGTTGACGCAAAACATTGCTGTCGTCGATCAGAAGGATGGACGGAGGCTTCGCATGTGTGTCCAGAAATAATTGGCTTACATCGGCCTCCACCGGGGTAAACGCCGGATCTTCGACCGAGCGTGGTAGCCAAAGCTGCATCGTCGTTCCACGATCTACGACACTGTCTATGCGAAGCGTGCCGCCGGATTGCTTCATAAAGCCGTAAACGGTGCTGAGGCCGAGGCCAGTCCCTTTGCCGACGGGCTTGGTGGTGAAGAAGGGTTCGATCACCTTGGCAATTATGTCAGGTGCGATGCCCGAGCCCGTGTCCTTGACCGTCACAACGACATAGTCGCCCGCCGGTAGGTCTTCCGATCGGCTTTCAATTGAACGGTTTTGCGCGTGAATCGTTAGAGTGCCTCCAGAGGGCATGGCGTCGCGGGCATTGAAAACCAGGTTCATCAAGGCCAACTCAAGCTGGCCGGCATCCACGTGAACTGGCCATACCGCATCGTCGATCTGCCAGTCGAAACGGATCAGGCCTCCCAAAATGGGAGCGACCAACCCGTTCATGGTATCCCCGAGCGCCGCGAGGTGCACCGCTTCCGGCTTCAGCGTCTGGCGCCGCGAGAAGGCCAGCATCCGAGTCACGAGATCGGCGCCCTGTTTGGCAGAACGCCGCATCAGGTCGACAACCTGTCGTGCCGGATCATCCAGTATTCCGCGGCGTTCGAGTAGACCAAGTCCGCTTAAGATAGCGGCGAGCAGGTTGTTGAAATCATGGGCCAGGCCGCCGGTCAGCTTACCTATGGCGTCAAGACGCTGTGATTGAAGCACCAGATCCTCGAGGCCGCGCCTCTCGGTAACGTCAAGCAAAGTGCCCAGTATCTCCGGTGCGCCCCCGTCCGAGCCGTTCGACATCACGCCTTGATCCAGAAAAATTCGATATTCGCCGTCGGCGCATCGCCACCGGAATTCGCAGGAATAGGACCCGGTAGTTTTTGCCGCCAACAGTGCCTGCTCCAGCCTGGGGAGATCATCCGGATGGACGCGGCTGAGGCCGAAATCCGGATCCGATGTCAAATCCTCAGGCGCAAAGCCGGTCAGCCGCTCGACCCCCTTAGTGACAAATCGCGCTGCAAAGGGCGACTCGGCGGCCCGCGCATGGAAGCAAACCGGCAGCGAGTTCAAAATTGCTTCCTGGCGTTCCTCCGCGTTGCGCAGGTCCCGTTCGGCTTGGAGCTTTTCCTTCTGTGCCTGCAGTGCCTGCGCAAGGAGGCCTTGCTCCGCCGCCGCCTTTCGCTGGATCTCAACAGTCTTTTCATGAAGTTCGACGAAAACCGCGACCTTGGAACGCAGCATGATCGGATCGAATGGCTTGAAGACATAGTCCACGGCGCCGGCGTCATAGCCGCGCAGCATGTGGGCGTCCTCCTTGTTGATGGCGGTGAGGAAGATGATTGGTGTGCGTTTGGATTGCTCGCGCTGTCGGATTAGCCCAGCCGTTTCATAGCCGTCTATTCCGGGCATCAAAACATCCAGGAGGATAACGGCGCAGTCCTCCTTGAGCAGATAACGCAGGGCCTCCTCGCCCGATTGGACGCAGATCACTTCGCCGGTCGTGGCGAGAACTTCGCTGATCGCGAGGAGATTGCGTTCATCGTCGTCCACAGCGAGGATACGCGCCCTCGCCGGCGTTTGTGCCGGTTGGACAAAATCAAGTTGCTTTGCTCGGTTTCTCGAAGGCTTTTGCATGGACCGGCCGTCAGTTCACTGCCAAGCGCATTTTTTGAGGCGCTTCGACACGTGACCGGGAACGTCCGATCCAGACACGCAACAATGCCAGCAGGAGGTCGAGATCGACGGGCTTGGCGATGTAATCGGAAGCGCCGGCGTCCAGACATTTTTGCCGATCGCCCTTCATTGCTTTTGCGGTCACCGATATCAGCGGGATGTGAGCGATCGCCGGTGTGCCGCGAATCCGCCGCATCGTTTCGTAACCGTCCATCTCCGGCATCATGATATCGATCAGCGCCGCATCGACGTCAGGGGTCTGTTCCAGGAGGGCGATGCCGTCGCGGCCACGCTCAGCGTGCAGCACCTGTATGTCGTAGGTCTCGAGGACGCTGGTAAGCGAATAGATGTTGCGGATATCGTCATCGACGATCAGAACCTTCGCGCCGGCCAGATCGGATTTGCCGTTTTCTTCGCTTCCTGCTCCGCGCTGTTCGCGGCCTTCTCCTGGCAGCGTTGCCGAAATATGAAGCGCCAGCTGCGCAAAATTCTCGGCCCGTGGCGCATTCGCAAGCGCCGGATTAAGCGCCACCACCTGGTCAAGCGCATCAGGATGCGGCGCAAAGAACAGCAGCTGCGGCAAGGCGTCGCCGAACTGGCCGGTGACCTCGTCCAGTGCTTGTGCGTTGTCCTTGGCTGAACGTCCAAAGCCGACCACGACGGCGTCATATGAAGCCATGCGGACCTCACCCGCGTTTGCGGCGAAGCGACCGACCGCTGTCACCGAGGTCACGCCGTCGCGGATCGCTTCGACAAGCGATAGCCGGCGCTCCGGATCGGGGTCGGCGACCAGCACGCGTCGCTGAATGCGCAGCTTTTTGGATTGGATGTCCTGAAATACTTTCATCAGTTCATCCGAGGACACAGGCTTGGTGGAGATGCTGGATGCCCCTTTGCGGGCAAGACCATCCATATCCTCGGCACCGGAGATCACGTGAACGGGAATTCCCCTCGTCTTCTGGTCATGACGCAACAGATCGAAAAGCACCCAGCCATCGATATCGGCAAGCCCGAGATCAAGGGTGATGGCGTCAGGCACCAGTTTGCGAGCCAAGGCCAAGGTGCCGGAACCCGCGTTCGACAAGACGCCTTTCAATCCGGCTGCGCGTGCGAGACCAAGCAGCAACCCGCCGAATGTCGGGTCGTCCTCGACGATCAAAACGACCCGATCTGTCGGCGAGATGGAATCGCGATCATCGATCAACTCAGCAGCAGTTGGGCTGCCGAGGGAAGCCGGGGCGGCGACTGTGTCCGTTGGCGGCGATAGAACCGACTGCGCTGCGGCCACGCGCGGGCCTGCGAAGGGGATGACGAGCGTAAATGTCGAGCCCTTGCCCGGAACGCTTTCCACCCGCAATTCGCCACCAAGCAAGCGAGCAATCTCCCGGCTTATCGAAAGCCCGAGGCCGGTGCCTCCATATTTGCGACTGGTGGTACCGTCAGCCTGCTGAAAGGCTTCGAAAATCAGCTTCTGCTTGTCTTCAGGAATGCCGATGCCGGTGTCGGTCACGGCGATCGCCAAGGCCTTCACCGGTTGCGAGGAGCCGCTACGGCGCCCGGTCTTTTCGACCCGGAAGTTTAGACTGACCTCGCCTTGCGAGGTGAACTTGAATGCGTTCGAAAGCAGGTTGAGGACAATCTGCTGCAGCCGCTTCTCATCCGTGCGGACCATCTCTGGAAGGGCTGGGTCGACTTTGATGGTGAAGCCAAGGCCCTTGTCTGCCGCGAGCTGACGGAACGTGCGCTCCATATGCTGACGCAGATGGGCCACCGGCATATCGTTGATGTCGATAGAAACGGTGCCGGATTCGATCTTAGACAGATCGAGAATATCGTTGATAAGGCTGAGAAGGTCGGTTCCGGCAGAGTTTATGGTGCGCGCGAACTCGACCTGCTTTTCGTTGAGATTGCCCTGCTGATTGGTTGCGAGCAGATTTGACAGAATGAGTAGGGAGTTGAGCGGAGTGCGCAGCTCATGGCTCATATTGGCCAGGAACTCAGACTTGTACTTCGACGTCAGCGCCAGCTGCTCGGCTTTCTCCTCCAATGCGCGGCGTGCCATCTCGATTTCGAGATTCTTGTTTTCGACCTGCTTCTTTTCGTTTTCGAGCAGCTGCGCTTTTTCCTGCAACTCCTCGTTTGTCGTATGCAGCTCTTCCTGCTTCTTGGTCAGTTCGGTCTGACGCGCCTGCAACTCCGAAGTCAGGAGTTGCGACTGCTTGAGCAGGCCCTCGGTGCGCATCGTCGCGGCAATCGTGTTGAGAACGATGCCGACTGATTCCATCAGCTGGTTGAGAAACGACTGGTGCGTGTCACGAAATTCGCCAAACGAGGCAAGCTCGATGACGGCCTTAACCTCATCCTCGAACAACGCCGGAAGGATGATGACATTGGCCGGCGAGGCGCTTCCAAGACCAGACGTTACGCGCAGGAACTCCGGCGGCACATTGTCCAGCATGATGGCGCGCTTGTCAGCGGCACTTTGCCCGACCAAGCCCTCGCGCAAATCGAGGCGTTGCTTGATGGCTGCTTTGCTTTCGGCACCATAGGACGCCGCCAGCTCGAGATAGGATTCCTCTTCGTCGCGATTGGTGACGTAGAACACCCCGTACTGCGCATTCACCAGAGGAGCGAGCTCTGACATGATGAGGCGGGACACGGTGGTGAGATCGCGCTCGCCTTGCAGCATTCGCGAAAACCGCGCGAGATTAGTCTTCAGCCAGTCCTGCTCGGCATTCTTTAGCGTCTGATCCTTCAGATTGCGGATCATTTCATTAATGTTGTCCTTGAGCGCGGCGACTTCACCGGAGGCTTGGACGCTGATCGAGCGGGTCAAATCGCCCTTGGTGACCGCAGTCGAGACTTCGGCGATGGCGCGGACCTGGGTGGTCAGGTTGGCGGCAAGCTGATTGACGTTGTCGGTCAGGTCGCGCCACAGGCCGGCCGCGCCCGGCACACGCGCCTGGCCGCCGAGCTTGCCCTCAATACCCACCTCGCGTGCGACATTGGTCACCTGGTCGGCAAAGGTAGCGAGCGTTTCGATCATCCCATTGATGGTGTCAGCCAGAGAGGCGATTTCGCCCTTCGCGTCCACCGTCAGTTTTCGCTTGAGATTGCCTTGCGCGACCGCCGTCACCACGTCGGCGATACCACGAACCTGGTTGGTGAGGTTCGTGGCCATCAGGTTGACGTTGTCGGTCAAATCCTTCCAGGTCCCGGCAACGCCTTCGACGCGCGCCTGGCCGCCAAGCTTGCCCTCGGTGCCAACCTCGCGCGCCACACGCGTGACCTCGCCGGCGAAGGAGTTTAGCTGGTCTACCATGGTGTTGATGGTCGACTTCAGTTCGAGGATTTCACCCTTCACATCGACGGTGATCTTCTTCGACAAGTCGCCGCGCGCAACGGCTGTCGTGACCTCGGCGATGTTGCGGACCTGACCCGTCAAGTTCTCGGCCATCGAGTTCACATTGTCGGTCAGGTCCTTCCAGGTGCCCGCAACGCCACGCACCTGTGCCTGGCCACCGAGCTTGCCTTCGGTACCGACCTCGCGCGCCACGCGCGTTACTTCCGAAGCAAAAGAATTGAGCTGGTCGACCATCGTGTTGATGGTGTCCTTGAGCTCCAGAATCTCGCCGCGGACATCGACGGTGATCTTCTTCGACAAATCGCCGAGGGCCACGGCCGTGGTGACCTCCGCAATGTTGCGCACCTGGCCCGTCAGATTGGCGGCCATGGCATTGACGTTGTCGGTCAAATCCTTCCACGTGCCGGCAACGCCGCGGACCTGTGCCTGGCCACCGAGCTTGCCGTCCGAGCCGACCTCACGCGCCACCCGCGTCACTTCCGAGGCGAAGGAATTCAGCTGGTCGACCATCGTGTTGATGACGTCCTTGATCTGCAGAATTTCACCGAGCGCATCGACGGTGATCTTTTGCGTCAGATCGCCGGTCGCGATGGCCGTTGCCACCTTCGACACGTCGCGCAACTGAACGGTCAAATTGCCGGCCATGGCGTTGACGTTGTCGGTCAAATCTTTCCATGTGCCGCCGACCCCCTCGACGTGCGCCTGTCCGCCGAGCTTGCCTTCCGAGCCGACCTCGCGGGCGACGCGCGTGACTTCCGAGGCGAAGGAATTCAGTTGGTCGACCATCGTGTTGACGGTATCCTTGAGCTCCAGGATTTCGCCTTTGACGTCGACGGTGATCTTCTTCGACAGGTCGCCGCGCGCCACGGCCGTGGTCACCTCAGCGATGTTACGAACCTGACCGGTCAGGTTGGCGGCCATGAGGTTGACGTTGTCGGTCAGATCCTTCCAAGTGCCGCCGACGCCCTTCACCTCGGCTTGGCCGCCAAGCTTGCCCTCGGTACCGACCTCGCGTGCGACGCGTGTCACCTCCGAGGCGAAGGAATTCAGTTGATCGACCATCGTATTGATGGTGTCCTTGAGCTCGAGAATCTCACCTTGCACGGCCACCGTGATCTTCTTCGACAAGTCGCCTGAGGCGACGGCCGTCGTCACTTCGGCAATGTTGCGCACCTGACCCGTCAAGTTCTCAGCCATCGAGTTCACATTGTCGGTCAGGTCCTTCCAGGTGCCCGCAACGCCACGCACCTGCGCCTGCCCGCCAAGCTTGCCTTCGGTACCGACCTCGCGCGCCACGCGCGTGACCTCGCCGGCGAAGGAATTCAGTTGGTCGACCATGGTGTTGATCGTGGATTTCAGCTCCAGGATTTCGCCTTTGACGTCGACAGTGATTTTCTTGGAGAGGTCGCCCAGCGCCACGGCCGTGGTCACTTCGGCGATGTTGCGGACTTGACCGGTGAGGTTCTCGGCCATCGAGTTGACGTTGTCGGTCAGATCCTTCCACGTGCCGCCGACACCTTCAACCCGCGCCTGGCCGCCGAGCTTGCCCTCGGTGCCGACCTCGCGAGCCACGCGCGTGACCTCGGAGGCGAACGAGTTGAGCTGGTCGACCATGGTGTTGATGGTGTTTTTCAGTTCGAGGATTTCGCCTTTGACGTCGACGGTGATCTTCTTCGACAGGTCTCCCGAAGCGACCGCGGTCGTGACCTCGGCGATGTTGCGCACCTGCCCCGTCAGGTTCGTCGCCATGGCATTGACGTTGTCGGTCAAATCTTTCCACGTGCCGGCAACGCCCTTCACAAGCGCCTGGCCACCAAGCTTGCCTTCTGTGCCGACCTCGCGGGCGACGCGCGTCACTTCCGAGGCGAAGGAAGCCAGCTGACCGACCATGGTGTTCACGATCTCGCCGATGCGCAGAAATTCACCGCGCAGGGGTCGGCCGTCAATTTCAACCATCATTGTCTGCGAAAGGTCGCCTTTGGCGACGGCCCCGATGACCCGGGCAACCTCGGCGGTTGGCTGCACCATGTCTTCGATCAGATCGTTGACCGAGCGGACGCTGGACTCCCAACCGCCCGTGGCGTCTCGAACTCGGCCGCGCTCGCCTATCCGCCCTTCCTTGCCGACGACGCGGCTGAGGCGCTCGAACTCGCGAGTGACCTGGTCGTTTAGGGCGACAATCTCATTGAAGGTCTCTGCGATCTCGGAATCGAGACCCTCGTAAACGTTGTCAATTCGAATGGAGAAATCGCCGCGCCGAAAGGCTTTCAAGGAATTCAGAATTTTTCGCCGGTCCAATTGCTTCCTGGATGCCTGCTCGGTCACAGCGCCACTCCCCGCCCTTATGGAACTTGTGTCGGATAAAATGCCCCTCGCGAACGATACAGCACGCCGCAAGGCCCCTAACGCGGCGTGGTCGATTTTGTTCCATTTGCCGCCGGTCGGTGAGGTCCATCAACCCCATCGTCCATTCCTCGGGTCCGCCGCGCCTTAGCTCGCTGGCACACGGCGCCTGGAACTGGTGACAACCGTCGTCAGCTGAAACACTTTCCTGAGGGGAGGCGCGTGATCGACGGGATCACGCGCCCTTTGCTCAGTAGCCTTCAGGGCATTGTGCAACGTAAACTCTGCCATGGCGATCGCGATATCTACACTTGCCGGCCTCGTTGGCATGCCCGATGACGGCCCCGGCTACGGCGCCCACCGCTCCGCCAACGACCGCCCCTTTGACCGGATCGCCTGCCACGGCTGCGCCTATCGCGGCCCCACCCAACCCGCCGACGGCAGCGCCCTGTTGGGTGCGCGAGCATGCTGCGAGCGGGACGAGTAAGCACAAAATGAGGATAGTCTTTTTCATTATTTCTCTCCTGAGGCTACTATTAGCCAGAGCTTTAATGCGGCATGGAGTTTTTTGATCCTTCGGAATCGCCAAATAGCGAAACAAGCTCAGTCCTTTACCGGGCTTTGGCGCCGGTGGGGTCAGCACAGGCTGCCGGCCCGCGGCGTCGCCACGAACAGCGCCACGCGTTCAGACAGATGACCGATGCTGGGCCCTCGGATGTCGACCGCCGCCAAGCGGTAGTCAGCGCAGAGCCTGCATCATCGCTCCGAAAACTGAGCCAATTTCTTCGTCAATTTCCTCGCCTGCAATGCCTTGCTTTTCCGCCTCACGTTTTGCATCCACTGCCATATCTATGACCAGTAAGACTGGGTCGATAATCTGATCATCAGCCAAATGGTCCGCCATCCATTGGTAGAGAAAATCACCGCCCCGCCTGCTCATTGCTCTCCCAAAATCCTCCGCGGTGCATGCCGGAGGACTTCCCCCGCGCCGAGACGCTCACCCCGATTAGCCCAAGCTACAAATCAGGCGGGCTGGTCCGTCCGGACCGCTTTCGCCGCTTCCGCTTCGAGGATCGCAAGCTTTTCTCTAATCTCCTCGGGCTCGGCATGTTCCAAGCCGACGACGTCATTTCTGGTTTCCTCAAGGGAGACGATGATCTCATCAAGCTTGGCGTGGATGGCGGCAGTGTCGCGATAGCCCTGTAACAGGACCACCCCGGTAATAACGATGGCTGCAACCGATAATGCGTATGTAACTGCATTTGTGAGGCCGAAAGGCACCAGTGCAGTGCACAACACCATTGCTATTAGCATGACATAGAAGCCGGGCGGGCGGGAAAGAAAGTCTGCGGCTACGAACAAGATGCGGTTCATAGCGAGGCCAAAATCGACAATTCAAGCAGTGCGGTTATGGCTACGCAAATCGACGCTGCCGCAAGCAAGTCTGCCTCAAGGAACCAGGTTTCTTTG
This sequence comes from Mesorhizobium sp. 128a, assembly GCF_053848025.1. Classification (NCBI taxonomy): domain Bacteria; kingdom Pseudomonadati; phylum Pseudomonadota; class Alphaproteobacteria; order Hyphomicrobiales; family Phyllobacteriaceae; genus Mesorhizobium; species Mesorhizobium sp. 128a. The sequence goes on from NZ_JBSPKY010000041.1 coordinate 17,146, forward strand.
TCGCGCAACATCAGACACTCACACTTTTCAATTTCTCTGTGACCGAGGGTTCGCTCGCCTGTATCTGGCGGAGCGAACCCAATTGCGAAGCGGCAAAAGCTCCGCCCCCAATCCGTGGGCTCTGCCACAGGAGGCTGCTAAAGCCGCAACGTGACCCAAACGCGCCTGCGGTAGCAGCGCACGCGCCTGCGGCCGTGGCGCCAGTGGGTGCGGCAGACCCTTCTCCACGCGCGCCTGCGGTGATGGCGGCGCTCCCAGCGCCGATGATTGATCGGCTCCACTTCTGCCGGTCCTTCGTCGGCAAAGGTATCCTGCCCCTGTGGCGCATCAAGTTTGTCGAGAATGCCATTTTCTGGCGCAGCAACTCCGGACAGGGCATCCGACGGGCGGATAATCGTTGCAAGGGCCGCGGCCCCCGCAACTCCGAACATTGCCGTCAAAAAGTAGCGGCGATCCATAAAAAACCTCCCAATTACAAAGTTGAACGAGGTACGCGCCGGCCGACATGGGCAAGCATCGCGTTTGCTGGAAAATTGGCTCGCTGAAGTCGCGAACCTATCGGCGCAGGGTACGACTTAAGCTGCGCAGACCTGCACGATTGTCAGCCAAGGATTATTCCAACCAGCAAAAATGTGACCGCAGTCCCGAAGATCGGTGCGAGCAACCACCGTGCCTGGCCAACACTCTTATCCATTTGTTTTCTCCCACTTTTCGGTGGAACAACAATCGGGATCGTTGCCTGTTCCATGCCTAGGACTTGCACAAGACCATTGTTTTTCGGCATCGGACTTAGGTCCTTAGTCCATGCGGACTGAAGCCCTTATTGGGAACCTTCGGACCGACCTAAAGTTGAGCCCCAGACGCCGGCCAATCAGTACGGTGTCAATCTCAACCAAGGAGCTACCTATGAGAATGTGTCTCTCTGCCGCTGCTGCGGCATTTGTCCTGTTGGCTGGTGTGGGCGTTGCCGCCGCCGAGGACATCATCATTCAGCCCGAGCAGGAAACAGTGATCCAAGAGTATGTGAAGAAACAGCCGCTAGCGTCGGTGAAGCTCCCTGGTGTGGAACTCAATGTCGGCACAGCCCTGCCCGACACGGTCGAACTTCATGAAGTTCCCAACGTCAAATATCGCTACGTCGTGATCGACAACCGGACGGTTCTCGTCGATCCGGGCACCCGAAAGATCATCAAGGTCTACAACTGATCGAATAGCTACAGCCCGCCGCCATGATGGCGGCGGGCTACGGATCTTCAATTGCGCTGCAGATGATCGAAGATGAACAGTGGGTCAACCGCCTGAGTTCTCTCCGGGCAAGAATGCGCGAAGCGCGCATAACTTAGGGCGACATGAAGTCGTTTCAGAAAGTCGTATCAATCGTGGGTGGCGCCGGCGGCCGCGAATTAACGGCGATGATCTGATTGCTGCTTCGTTCGTCGTGGACGACCAGGAAGACCCCGGTCGAGGCAGTCCGCATCTCACTTGCCGGCATCTGGTTGAACGAGAACCTGTTCGCCGTGGCCTATGTTTTTGGCGCACAAAAAGCAAGACGACCCGCGCCCGGACCTAGGGGACCTAGCCCGGTCCAATGCCACCCTGGTCAACAACCATCGGCCCTCAGTGATTTTACCATGCGAACGACAATTGGATCATAGGGCACTTTTTCGTCGCGGCTATAATTGACGGTAAACAGGGCGGCGCGGTTGTCACACACTTTGATAGCTCGAACATACAGGATCTGGCCGTCCTTCAGGCCTGAATAGCTGGCCCATTGCGGCGTCACTCGCTTATAGGTCAACTTCCAGCCGTCATTCTCATTCACTGCCATGCGATGCTCTATCTCGCTGCGAAAACTGGCTTTCCCGAGCTGGGCTCCCCATACTGCAAGAAACTCCTTATTTCTGCCCTCGAAGGCGGCCCCGCGGTCGGAACGCTGGGTTAGCGCGAACCCCGGTGGAACATCGAACACGAAGCCAAAGTGCTTGATCCCGAAGGCTTGCCATCCCTGAGCACCGAGCAGCGAAGTGGGTATCATCGCGATACTCAGACTTAGCAGATAATGCGCAGCGTATCTCATGGACTCGCCCTATTGGATTGGCGCCCTACGCTGGGTGCGTGGCATATCGTCGAGCAGGGTCGGCTCACCCGGGGCATCCGTTCGTTGATCTGCTGGCAGGTTGCCGTTTGGAGTCATCTGGTTAACGGCATCCGGCAGATTGTTTGTAATCCTGGCAATCAGCTCCTCGCGAGAAAGGCCGGTCTGCCGAGACAGTGATTCCAGCGTCTGCGCATCGATGGCCGCTTCCACTTCGTGAGGCTCGATCGGCTCGTTCGGCCCCGTGCCAACCCAAGAGTCAACCTTCGAGCCCGCACCAGCGTTTCTGAAACGCTCGAGGATGTCGCCGAGCGCAGTTCCAGAGAGCCCTTTCGACACTTGGTCCAGAACCCCACCTTGTGGATTGTTTGGATCGCGCTCTCCTGCTCCACGGATCATCTCTGCGATCTTGTCGCGGTTTTGATAAGCCAGGACCCCCAGCATTGCGACAGCAAGTCTTCCAAGATTGGCCACGTGCTCCTCCTGTGGTTCCCATACGGACAAGGTCCCGGTCGGGCAAAAGTTCCGCCATCAGGAAGCAAAATATTAGCTGGCAACCGACGACCTTTCCCATCCAGTTGTGCACGAGCCTGGAAGCGAGATGCCGGAAGGCGCAGATATGGCGGGCACCCATGTGCCGCGTTTCGGCTTTGCGCTCAATCGATGGATTTTTGGCCCTGCCTTACCGAGCCTCGCTGCAAAGCCAGCGCCTCTGCCTGCTTACATGGCGCTCTCAAATAGACCGCTGACCGCGTCGTTGGGGTCGCAGGCTGACCGGTCATTGCGCTCTGCGAGGATCGTGCCGTCTTGCACGCAACGGCCTCAATTGCGGAACCTCGCGCTCGATATGGCGTTTCAACTGGTGTGCAACCAAGGAGGCCAAGGCCATGGATTGGAACCGCGTTGAAGGAAACTGGAAACAGGTAAAGGGCAAGGTCAAGGAACAGTGGG
>NZ_JBSPKY010000042.1:0-13316 GCF_053848025.1 Mesorhizobium sp. 128a
TTTCCGTCTTCCCGTAACCATAAACACCTCTTGGTATGAGGTGTTGCGACGACCGGTTGAATCCGCCTTGGGAGCCGCGATCGGAATGGTGAACGCAGCCCGGCAGCGGCTTTCTGCGCTCGATTGCGGCTCTCAAGGCAGCGAGCGTCAGGCGGGCATCGATCGAGCGGCCAATGGCGTAGCCGACGATCATGCGCGACCAGGCATCGAGAATGATGGCGACATAGACGAAGCGGGCCGGCAGCGCGACATAGGTGATATCGCCGACCCAGAGCTGGTTCGGGCCTGTCGGGACGATGTCCTTTGCCAGATTGGGGAAGATGGGGCTGTCATGATTGCTGTCGGTGGTGGCGACGTAGCGCCGTCTGAACTTCGGCTGCAGGCCGTGGTCGCGCATCAGGCGGCGGATCTTCTTGTGGTTCACGACAAAACCTTGCTGGTGCAAGGCCGCGCCCACGCGGCGGTAGCCATAAAATTCGAATGCGTCGCAGATCGCGAACATCGTCTCGACAATCGCGGTGTCGTCGGCCGCCCTTGCCGGGCGGTCGTAAAAGGTCGAACGCGCCATGCCCATCAGCCTGCATCCTTCGGCGACAGAGAGGCCGTGGGGCCGGTGATGACGGATGTGGTCCCGCTTTTCGGCCGCGGAGCGCTTTTCAGAGCCCCCTTTAGAAACTCCAGTTCCAGAGCCTGCTTGCCCACCAGCCGCTCAAGCGCGGCGATCCGCCCTTCGTATTCCGTGATCAGAGTGGCTGAAGCCGTATCTTCATCGAAGCCGCCTGTCTCATACTTGCCAACCCAGACGCGGATCAGGGTGCGCGTGATGTCGTGCCGTTTCGCCAAACTGTGCAGCGTCTCGCCCGACAGATATTCCTGTACGACCTGACGCTTAAAAACGATGCTGTAACTGCGGTGCCTTGCCATGGTTCTCTCTTCGAAAACACCACAGCACTGGTCAATCCCTCAAATCCAATCTGTCCACCCCAAGGGGCGCACTCCACCGAGGGGCCTAACACTATTACTGGCCGACCGCGGCCCAACTTGCCGATCGTCCATAGCAGCTGTTAACCCGCTTTGCTGGGGGCGCCTGAAATCCCGCTTCTGAACGTGGCCGCCAAACGACGTGCTTGGCAACTCAGACACTGACCTCACTGGACCAGCAGTGTCAGTATGACGGGCACGACACCACGGGATCTTGCTCGGATTGCGCCAACGCCAGTTGCATGGGGTCGCGGTGAAACGATAGCAGGCTCGGCGACCGTTCAAGAGAAGAGACTACTTAAGCGATCTGAACTTTTCTCGGATTCCAGGCTAATGATATTGTCCGATGCAGTTGCATCTCGAGTCGCGGGTAACCATCGCGTCGGTGGTTGGTCTTTTCGCCTGGAAGACGGATCGCACCGACTGTCGACTGCAAGTCGTGGCAGTCTAAGCAGGGCTCTGGAAGCTCGACGGCATCGGGCCTCAACCCTCATGCTATGGGCAGGGGCAGCTTCTTTGTCCGGCCGCCGTCAATGACGTGGACTTGTCCGGTCACGAACGCGCTTTCATCCGAGGCCAGCCAGACTGCCAGATTTCCGACGTCCCTCGGCTCGCCCAAACGCCCGACCGGATGCATGACTTGCAGTTCCCTGCGTACGCGCGCGGTATCGGCCAATCCGTTGATGTAAGTCTCGCTGAGATCGGAATTGATCCAGCCCGGTGCGATGGCGTTGCAGCGGATGCCCTCGTGCCCATGGTCGACGGCGACCGCCGCTGTGAAACCGTGAATGCCCGCTTTCGAGGCCGAGTAGGCCGGATGCCCGGGATTAGAGGCCATCCCTTCGATCGAGCCTATGTTGACGATGCTGCCTCCACCACGCGTCCGAAGATGCGGCATTGCTGCTTTCGTCAGCAGGAACGGGGCCTTCAGATTGATTTCCATCATCTGGTCCCAGTCCGCTTCAGTCATTTGGTCGACGGTCTTTTCGAACATGATCCCGGCATTGTTGACGAGGATATCCAAGCCGCCAAGCTGCTCGACAACAGTCTGGACTGCTGAGGCAATTGCCTGGGAGTTCGAAAGATCCGTCTTCACGTAAATGACGCGCTCGTTGAGCATTGTTCCAGGCGGCGCGCTCCTCTGTACAATCGCGACTTTTGCGCCCTCTTCCGCAAAGCGCTCCGTGATACCGGCGCCGATGCCACGTCCGCCGCCGGTTATGATTGCAATCTTGCCTGCCAATCTGTCAGCCATGGTCGGGATAATGCCTGCGTCGTTGACCAGCACGGTCCAGTGACCCGCAAGGTCCAGTTCGTGCTCGAAATTGCAAAGACCATATTCGTCAGACGGTGGCGGAAGGCCAGTAGTCCGGAGCTGCAAAAGTCTCAACTCCGCGTTGAGTTGCGCGACTGAGATACGTGGCTGACACGATAAACGCGCCGGGCCTCAATGGCATGCCGAATATTTTGATGAGCGTCCGCTGCGCCACGGCCTTTTACGGCGCACTGGGCGCCAAGCTCGCCGTCTTCGCTGATGCGCCAGATTCCTAATTACAGCTAAGCATCCGTTTCCGGGAGGCCAGGATCATCACCTATGACCAAGAGCAAGAGACGCTTCAAGGCGATACGGCTTTGCCGCAGACAGCCTCTGTTGTCGGCCAAGGATTTGGCCCAAATTGTCTCAACCGCACAAGGCTACGTCGCACCTTCAACAACAACGGAAAAGACGAAGCTTCGAGTAAGCCTATATAAGCTAAAGACCACATGTAGATCTCTGCCCCTGTACACGTGCCAAAGCCGAAGCGACAGCAAGTTCGCCTCGGAATCCGGCCCCTAAGCCCGCAATTCGCAGGATGGGCGATGAATGTCGACTACCGAACTGCGGCAAGGTGGCGCATGATGTCGTGCTTGCGAATCCACGCCTGAGGCGAAGTAGAGGCGATATAAATCGGTGTTCTGCTCCCGTACGTTGAGCACCTTCTTGAGCGGGTTGCGTAAGATCACGGAGTCTCCCCTTGGCCGGCGGAGAAGAAATAGCAAGGTTCTCGCGGGTGCCGAAGGCACAAGTTAGTAGCTATTGAAAGCCACGCGGGTTCAGAACTTTTGCAAAAAAGTAGCCTGCCGCGTGACTTAATTTCGAATGTCGAGCGCGCTCCTTTGCATATAATAATAAGCCTGACCTGAACTTGGAGCCGCCCGATGTCGTTCAAAGGCATTATCCCGCCCGTCACTACCCCGCTCCACGCTGACGGATCGATTGATCGCGACGGCTTCTGCGTCATGGTCGAGCATCTGGTATCGTCGGGCGTGCACGGCATCATCATCGGCGGCACGACCGGGGAGTACTATGCCCAGTCGCGCGATGAACGAGTCGGCCTTCTGAAGCTTGCCAAGACCATGGTAAAGGGGAAGGTGCCGCTGATCGCGGGCGTAGGTGCTATCCGCACCGAGGATTGCATCGACTATGCCCTGGTTGCCAAGGACCTGAAGTATGATGGTGTCCTGATCGGGGCCCCGTACTACGCGGTGCCGACACAGCTCGAACTCGCGAATCATGCGCTGGCGATCGACAGGGCCGCCAACCTGCCGATCATGCTCTACAACTATCCCGGTCGCACCGGAACGATGATGGATCTTGGGTTCCTGAATCGAGTCGGTCGCAGTACCAACTTCTGCGCCATCAAGGAGTCCAGCGGCAGCATGAACCAACTGCATGCGCTGGCGCGCGATTATCCGCATATCGACCTGTTCTGCGGCATGGACGATCAGGCGCTGGAATTCTTCGCCTGGGGCGCAAAGGGGTGGGTCTGTGGCGCCGGCAATTGCCTGCCGGCGGAGCACATCGCGCTCTATGAAGCATGCGTGATTGAGAAGAATTTCACGAAGGGCCGGCAGATCATGTCGGCGCTGCTGCCGCTGATGCGGGTTCTCGAACAGGGCGGCAAGTTCGTGCAGAGCATCAAGTTCGGCTGCGAACTCGCCGGCCTGCCGGCTGGCCCCGTTCGCAAGCCAATGCGGGGGCTCGACGACGAGCAGAAGCGGGAACTCGAGACGACGATCCGCACGCTCAAAGCGGTCATTTCGTCAATCACTGGAAAATCGCAAATGAGGGCTTCCGAGAATGTCATCGCTATTAACGCGTGATGAGTACCAGAATCTGGCGGATAGCCTGCTGCTGCCAGCCAATGCGGTGATCGACGGCAAGGCACGTGCGGCACAATCCGGCGACACATTCGAGACGATCAATCCGGCGACCGGGCAGGTGATCGCCAGGATTGCATCATGCGGTCAGGCCGACGTCGATCTCGCCGTCGAGAAGGCGCGGCTGGCATTTGACTCGGGCGCCTGGTCGCGCGCACACCCGAGCCAGCGCAAGCGCGTGCTGCGGCGCCTCGTCAAGCTGATGGAGCGCAACGCTCATGAGTTGGCCGTGATCGAGACGCTCGAAAGCGGCAAGCCCGTCTACGATGTCGAAACTATAGACATTCCAGAGGCCCTGCACTGTCTGGAGTGGCATGCGGAGGCCGCTGATAAGCTCTACGGCCAGACGTCGCCTTCAGGCGACGACGTCGTGTCGATGATCGTGCGCCAGCCGCTCGGCGTTGTGGCCTGCGTTTTGCCCTGGAATTTCCCGATCCTGATGCTGGCCTGGAAGATCGGTCCGGCGCTCGCTACCGGCAACTCCGTCATCGTCAAGCCTGCCGAGGAGACCAATATGTCGGCGTTGCGAATTGCCGAACTGGCGCATGAGGCCGGGTTGCCACCAGGGGTCCTGCAGATCGTCACCGGTCCGGGTGAGATCACCGGGAAAGCGCTTGGCCTACATCCGGATATTGATATGGTCGCCTTCACCGGATCGACTGATATCGGCCGCAAATTCCTGGAATATTCCGCCAAGTCCAACCTCAAGCGCATCGTGCTTGAATGCGGCGGAAAGAACCCGTGCATCGTGCTCGACGACGCCGAGAACCTCGACGTCGTCGCGCAGCATGTCACGCAGGCTGTGTTCTGGAACATGGGCGAAAACTGCTCATCGAATTCCCGTCTGATCGTGCATGAGAAGATCAAGGATCGCTTGGTCGAGACGGTCCTTCACAAGCTCACGGAATGGCCACTTGGCGAGCCGCTGGACCCGGGCAATCGGCTAGGCGCTATCGTGTCGAAGGAGCAGTTCGACCGAATCATGGGCTACATCAAGAAGGGCCGAGCGGAAGGCGCCAGGCTCGTGACCGGCGGCAACACCCACAAGCACGGCAAGGGCTACTTCATCGAGCCGACGATCTTTGACGACGTCACGCCGGAAATGACGATTGCGCGGGAAGAAATTTTTGGGCCGGTACTCTCGGTGATCAAAGTGGCGAGTGCCGACCAGGCGGTTCGGGTCGCCAACGACACGCAATACGGGCTGGCGGCCTCGATCTTCACTGCCAATCTCGGCAAGGCGCACCGCATCGCGCGCGACATCCGTGCAGGCACGGTGACCATCAACTGCTACGGCGAAGGGGACATCTCGACCCCATTCGGCGGCTTCAAACTTTCTGGCTTTGGCGGACGCGACAAGTCGCTTCATGCTCACGACCAGTACACCGAACTCAAGACCATCTGGGCGGACATTTCCGATCAGAAGGTTTCGCGCGCGGTCGACTAACCGGAAAGCACATGAGCGGACATCAAGCCGTGAGAACGCCGGCCGACATCAACATGTCAGGCTGGTATGGAATTCTGCCGCCTCCCAAGGCGTATGAGGTGCTGCGCGGCCGCTACGAGGCCGATTGGGTCATCGTTGGGGCCGGCTTCGCCGGCCTCGCGGCCGCGCGGCGCCTTTCCCAACTGGTTCCGACAGATCGTATCGCCGTAGTTGAGGCGCAAGCAATTGGCTGGGGGGCAGCCGGGCGAAACTCGGGCTTCATGATCGACCTGCCGCACGAGCTTGGCGGGGAAAATTATGGCGGGAGCCAGGATCATGATCGCGTTCGCATACGCATGAACCGCGCCGCGATTGAGTTCTCCGCTTCGGCGGCGGAGGAATACGGTTTGCAGAGCTTCTTCGTTCGAGCCGGCAAGTTCCATGGAGCCGCAACCGATCATGGCCTCGGCGTTCTGCGTGCTTTCGAAAATCACCTGACAGGCCTCGACGAGCCGTTCGAGCGGCTCGACGGGCCGCAGTTGAAGAAGATCACCGGAACCAACTTCTTCGTTGGTGGCACGTTCACGCCCGGAACGGTGATGGCGCAGCCGTCCGGCTTCATTCGAGGACTCGCAGAAGGCTTGTCCAACCGCGTGCGGATATTCGAGAAGTCCGCAGTCACATCCCTGCAAACTGGCAAGCGGCACATAGTGAAGACTGCCGAAGGTGAGATCACCGCGCCGCGGCTGATCTTGACCGTAAACGGTCACCTCGAAAGCTTCGGGTTCTTCAGGAAACGCCTGCTGCATGTATTCACCTACGCCAGCATGACCGGGCCGCTTTCTAAGGGCGACCAGGCGGCCTTGGGCGGTGAGCCGCATTGGGGCTTGATCCCGGCTGACCCTATGGGATCGACCATCCGCCGCATTGGCGACCGCATCGTCGTCCGCAACACCTTCACGTACAACCCGGACATGTCCACCAGCAAGAAGCAGATCAACCGGATCGGGGCTACGCACGATCGCTCGTTCCGCACGCGGTTTCCGATGCTAAGCCACCTGCCGATGGAGTTTCGCTGGGGAGGTCATTTGTGTCTCTCCCTCAACTCCGCACCCGCATTCGGAGAAGTTGAGGAAAGGGTGTTTGTTGCAGGATGCTGCAATGGCCTGGGAACAGTGCAGGGCACGCTTTACGGGATGCTCGCCGCCGACCTTGCCGCCGGCAGCGAGGAGCCGATGGTTTCGGACGCACTGAACGACCCAGCTCCGGCTCGGCTCTATCCTAAGCCGCTGATGTCGATCGGCGCGCCGCTGAAGCTATGGGCCATGCAAAAGCGCGCGGGACGCGAGCTGTAGCAATCATGTGGCCCGCTCTTCGGCGGCCATCTTTACCAACCATTCGCGAAATAACTTCGCGGCAGGCGACAACGTTCGATTGTCGTTCCAGCTGAGATAGTATCCTCCGGGCGCAGGAACCTCAAGATCCGTTATCTTGACCAGCCTGCCGTCTTCTATCAACGGCCGCACAAACCGGTGCCAACCGACGGCCACTCCTTGATCGGCTTGGGCCGCCTGTAAGGTTACGAAGAACTTACCGAACCGACGGCCACGAGGTACCCCGTGGGGAATGCCTGCACGTCGCAAGACCTCGTCCCAGTCGGGCCAATCGGGATCCACCCAGTTAACATGCAGGAGTGGCAGCTCAGGCAACGATTCAGCCGTTGCGTCCCTGTGCACCTGAGCGAACGCGGGGCCGCAAACGGGATAAATGACATCATCAAAAAGCAACTCCGCCGTTTCGTCCGGCCATGAACCAAAGCCATAACGGATGCGCAGATCCACTTCAGCGCGTCGGTAGTCTCGTGCATTGTCAGATATAAGGTGATCCACAGCGATCTCTGGATAGCTAGTCCAGAAGTAAGGCATACGCGGTATCAACCACATTGATGCAAATGCATCCGAGCAGGCGACCGTCACATTCTTGGAGCGGTCGCCGCGCTTAACCGTTCTGACGACCTCAGAGGCTTTGGAGAAGCCATTTGCCAAGACGGCATACAGTTCCTCGCCTGCGCCGGTGAGCATGACACCGGTTCCCAGTCGTACAAACAGGGGGACACCGAGCTCTTCCTCGATCGCTTTAATCTGGCGGCTGACTGCTCCCGGCGTAACGTTTAGCTCAGAAGCCGCAAGCTTGAATGACAGATGCCGCGCAGATGCCTCAAACACCGCCAGAGCGGTCAAAGACGGGAGATCGTAGTAGCGACGAACCATTTAGATGTGCACCCAAACTGCTGCGAACCCCAATTGCTGTTTAGTCAACACCGGGGTGAGACTTTTGCATTAGGACAATTTCGAGGCCTCAGGCAATAGTCGGGCTAAGGGGCGCTGTCTGACGCCCCGCTTTCCTATGGTCTGGAGGCTTGGATGACGGCTGAAGCGAGAGTCTCTCGCAGAGGAGGGCGCGAAGCACGGCGCACAATACGCACCGCGCCAAAGGTCGACATGCTGCCGACGCTCAGGCGGGGTCTGCCGGTGGTGGAGCCGATGGATGCCGAGCAGGTCGAGCGCATGCACGAGGCTTCTCTTGCGATCCTCGAAGACGTGGGCGTGGTGTTTCGCGATCCGATCGCGATCGAGGACTGGAAAAGGGCAGGCGCCGACGTGCGCGCCGACGACCGCGTTTACCTCGACCGCGGGCTGGTCATGGAACTTATCAAGACTATCCCTCCCGACATCGAATATTTCGCGCGCGACCCGGCAAAGAATGTCAAGCTCGGTGGGCCGAATTCGATTTTCGTGCCCATGACCGGCGCGCCGTATATGCGCGACCTCGATGACGTCAGGCGCGGCCCGACCATCGCAGACCTCGGCACCTTCCATAAACTCGCCCACATGATGCCGGCGCTGCATTCGTCGGCGCATCATATCGTCGAGCCGATGGATCTCGTCGTTGCTCATCGGCATCTGCACATCACCTATTCGTCGATGAAGTACTCCGACAAGATCTTCATGGGCATGACTACTTCGCCCAAGAATGCCGAGGATGTGCTCGACATGTGCGAGGTTCTTTTTGGCAAGGACTTCCTCGAGACCCATGCGGTCACGACAGGCAATTGCAACGGCAATTCACCCCTGGTTTGGGACCAGGTAATGCTTGGCGCCATGCGCGCCTTCTGCCGGCGCAACCAACCGGTGTTGTGCTCGCCTTTTGTTCTCGGCGGCGCCAACACGCCGGCTTCTACCGCTGCGGCGGTGGCGCAGCTCAATGCCGAGGCGCTTTCCGCGCTCGCCTACACGCAGGTGATACGCAAAGGCTGCCCCGCGATCTACGGACACTACCTTTCGACCGTTTCGATGCAATCGGGTGCCCCGATGGCGGGAACGCCGGAGATCTCGCTGATGAATTTCATGATCGGCCAGATGGCACGCCGCTACAACGTGCCCTGGCGCACCTCGAACCTACTTGGCGGCGCCAAGGTCTTCGATGCGCAGGCGGGCTATGAAAGCGCGATGACCATGATGGCGGTGCTTATGTCGGGTGCCAACTACATCTGGCATTCTGCAGGCTGGAACGAAGCCGGTATGCATTGCTCGATTGCGAAGTTCGTCGTCGACGCAGAGGTGTGCGACATGGGCTATCGCATGACAAAGGGCATCCAATGGGACGACTTCGACGAGGCCCTGGCTGCCGTGCGGGATGTTGGTCCAGGCGGCCACTACCTTGGCCATCCGCATACGCAAGCCAATTTCGAGCGGGCCTTCTTCATCCCGAAGCTCTTCGACAACAACTCGATCGAGCAGTGGTACGCGGACGGCTCGAAGGACATCAAGCAGCGGGCGCTGGAGCATGCCCGCCGGCTCCTCGGCGACTATGAGGAGCCCAGGCTCGACATTGCGAAAGACGAGGAACTGCGCGCTTATATCGACCGACGATCCCGCGATATCCCCGCGGTCGATGCACTCAACGACGAATATTAAACGGCATCATGCGCATCGATCGGATCAACGTCTACACTGCGCAGTTGCCTGTCAATGGCGGCGTCTATCGCATGGCCAGCGCCGACGTGGAGTCGCTGGACAGCACGCTTCTGGAGATCGTGACGGACGACGGTTGGACAGGCTGGGGCGAGACCTGCCCGGTCGGCCCGGTCTATCAGCCGCATCATGCGCTCGGCGCGCGCGCGGCAATCGCCGAAATCGCGCCTGGTCTCATCGGCTCGGAGATCGCCTCGATCAGGCTGCTGGCGAAACAGATGGACGAGAGGCTGAACGGGCACGGCTATGCCAAGGCCGCGTTCGACATGGCCTTTGTCGATCTGCTTGGCCAAAAACTCGGCGTGCCGGTCTCGACATTGCTGGGCGGCGCGCTGACCGACCGCGTGCCGGCCTATTATTCGCTGATCGTCGGCCCGCCGGACGAGACGGCGAGGATTGCCGCCGACAAGGTGAAGACCGGCTATCCGCGCCTGCAGGTCAAGATCGGCGGACGAAATTTGGAGGAGGATGTGGCCGTCGTCCACAAGGTCTGGGAAGCAGTCGGCTACAAGGCGCGCATCGCGGTCGACGGCAACCGCGGCCTGACAGCGGCCGCCGCGATCCATCTCGACCGGCTCTGCCAGGAGATCCCCTTCGTCTTCGAGCAGCCCTGCAACACCATCGACGAGATCGCGACGCTGAAGGGCCGCCTGACGCATCCGGTCTATCTCGACGAGAGCACCGAGGATCAGAACGCGGTGCTGAGGGCAATCTCGCTCGGCATCGCCGACGGCTTCGGCTTCAAGGTAACGCGTCTCGGCGGCCTCACCAAGATGACGACGGTGCGCGACCTGTGCGCCATCCGATCGCTGCCGCACAGCTGCGACGACGCGTGGGGCGGCGACATCATCGCGGCGGCCTGCGTCCATCTCGCCGCTACCGTGGAGCCGCGCCGTATGGAAGGCGCCTGGATCGCCCAGGAATATATAACGGGGCATTTCGACGCGACGAATCCCGTTGTCATTCAAGAGGGCCATATCGCGGTCCCACAGCGGCCTGGGCTGGGCGTGAAACCTGAGCCCGGCATGTTCGGCAAGCCGGTAGCCATTTACGGGCCCTAATGAACGCGCCAGCCAATCCCACCGCCATGAGGTCGCTGGCCACGCCGGAGATTTCGGCGATGGCCGATCGGCCGTTTGATCTGGTCGTTCTTGCGCTGCCCGGGTTCTCGCACCTGGCGCTTCACGCCTACATAGAACCGTTCCGGATCGCGAATACGGTATCGAGATTGCCGCTTTTTAGATGGCGGATTGCCGGCGTGGATGCGCGGTCGGTCGAGGGTGCCAATGGCCTCGCGATTTCTATTGACGTCACCCTCGGCGAGCTAGCCTCCCACTTGGACGGCCATAGACCTGGCCAGCTCGCCATTGTTGCTGGCGAACCGGTGGAGCGGCAACTGACGCCACAACTCACCGGATTTTTGCGGTTGATGGCCCGTCGCGGAGTTGCGATATCTGCCTTCGGGACCGCGACATGGCTGCTTGCGCAGACCGGACTCTTGGCAGGTACTCGCTGCACAATCCACTGGTCGCGGCTTGCTGCTTTTTCTGAAGTGTTCAGCCAGCCCCGCATACGCGACTCTCTCTTTGTAAAAGATGGGCAATTTTCGACCTGCGCCGGCGAGTTAGCGGCGTTCGATTTCGCGGTCGATCTTATCGCAACGCAGGCAGGCGCCTTCATCGCACAGGAAGTGTGCAGGCATGCGACAGTGGACGGCCAGCGTTCTGGTTCGAACCGTCAGACAGGCTCTTCGGGCATCGCCTTCGCTGGGGTGAGCGAGAGTCTCGTCGCGGCGATCAGGGTTATGGAAGAGAATATCGAGTCTCCGATAGCGATGTCAGACATATCGAAGCGCATTGGTGTTTCGAGACGTCAACTAGAGCGACTCTTTGGGACATTTGTAGGTGTCACACCCGCCAAGCACTATCTCATTCTGAGGGTCGATCACGCAAAGAGGCTAATCGAAGGCACCCGGCTGCCTTTGGTCGACGTAGCGATGGCGAGCGGCTTCGTCTCTTCGTCGCATTTCTCGAAATGCTTCAGGAACATACACGGGATCTCACCGCAACAGCTTCGATTGACTGTGCCCGCGTGGATCGGTCGAGGGCTCGGCTGAGTCTCAGTGCCATGTTTGTTACGCGCCGTTGAGGCTCCGAGACAAGGCGATCCGACCAATTAACGTTTTATCGCAACTCACATTGCAATTGCTAATGTAGGAGAAAAATAGATAGCGGCTGGGCCATGAACTGGTTCAATAACTCTAACGGGGGACGGCTTGTAGCCAAGCGCTGGGAAGGACGTTTTGGTCCGCATTCCGCGCTCGAGCGTGAGGATCGTCGGAAGGTCGCGCAGGGAGACTGGGCCGTTCAAGATATAAGCCTAAACAGCAGCGGTGTTAAGAAAGACGAGAGCATCAGATTTATTTAGTCGTCTTCTGCCACGGACGCTGCTGATGTGAGAAAGACAATCGGCGAAGTTCCACTTCATAAGGAAAGCAGCCACTGAACGCGATAAAAGTCGCGGCAGGGCTGCATCAAAACTAACTTTTCTAACCGCGACCCGAGGCACATGATTGGAAACACCGAATAAGAGAATGCCGGTTCTGCATCGTGCTCGCCAGAACAATTGATCCGACCGACGGTTCGGCTGATGTATGAACACCAGCAGGTTTCGTTTGGGCCGCAATAGCAGCCATCGAAAATTGCCCTGCGGCACACCTATGATGTGCTGATCCCGCCACTCTCCCTGGCAAGAGCGCCAAGGAGAGATCTTCAACGCGATCTGTCCACCCTCAGGGGCGCACTCCAGACCGGGGGGCAGTTTTGGAAGCCGTTTGACATCCACGAATCCCCCAACTCCCAATACTGCGCTAGTACTTCTTCAATAGATGGGGTGATTGGGGTCTCGGCCGAAGCCCGGAAAAGGGCGGCTGCTCCTGTTGGAATGTGAGAACGTGGTCGATGTGGAATCGCCACAAACATCGGGAAGGAGCAGCCATGAAGTACTTTACCGGACTGGATGTCTCGTTGGAAGAGACGGCAATTTGCATCGTTGATGAGACTGGCGTGATCGTCAAAGAAGTTCGCTCGGCGAGCGAGCCGGATGCTTTGATCGCGGCTCTGCAACGGATCGATCTGCCGCTTGAGCGCATTGGTCTGGAGGCTTGTTCGCTGACGGCCTGGCTTCACGATGGCTTACGCGCTGCCGGCCTTCCAGCGATCTGCATCGAGACCCGGCAAGCGAATGCGGCCATGAAGACGATGCCGAACAAGACGGACCGCAACGATGCCCGGACCCTGGCACAGATCATGCGCACCGGCTGGTTCCGGCAGGTGCACATCAAGAGCCGGCAATGTCGGCTGTGGCGTTCACTGCTCGTGGCGCGCCGCACGGTCCTCAACGAAATGCGCTCGATGGAGAACGTGGTGCGGGCGATCCTACGGGAGGCCGGCGTCAAGCTCGGCACGCCGAGCCGCGCCGCCTTCGCCGAACGCGTGCGGGAACTCGTCGGTGCCGATGCTCTGGTGACAGGGTTGGTGGAACCGTTGCTGAGAATTCTCGCCACGATGCTGGGAGAGTTCGCTCGCTTGACCAAGCAGGTTCTCGATGCGGCGCGGCGATCAACGTGAGAGAGCAGCGTCAATCAGGATGAGAATGCCGGCGGCTTGAGGCGC
>NZ_JBSPKY010000043.1:0-13175 GCF_053848025.1 Mesorhizobium sp. 128a
ATCACATGACGCGGGTTCTGGCCAAGCTCAATGTCCGCAACCGCACCGAGGCGGCGCTGCTGATGCGCGAGGCGCGGGAGCGTACAGATTGACGCGCCGCATACGGACCACACCCATCCGCAACAGGCACTGAGGCAAAAAACATCCGCCGAAGGCGGCTGGCTCTCACAAACTTTTCAAACGTGCCACATCGGCGGGGGTCGCCGCCCGTTCGACAATGGTGCGGTCGAGCGCATCCTTCATCGTGAACCGGCCATTGTGGATATCTTCCTTCATGCCGTTGGGATGGGTGACCGTGATCCCGGTGGCGTCGACCGCAACCTGGTCGCCGGTTGCGGAATTCACGTGGCTGGCCTTGCCCGCGCCGGTATTGCCCTTGCCTTTGCCGTTGCCACCGCTGTTGCCGTTACCGTTTCCACCGCTGTTGCCGTTGCCACCGCCATTTCCGTTGCCACCGCCATTGCCGCCGCCACCCCCGTTGCCGCCGCCACCCCCATTACCGCCGCCATCCTTGGCGAAGGCATTGCTGGCGGCAATCTTGGCGGCGCCGTCAAAGCTGAAGTGATAGGGCACAAGCATCAGGGCGAGCGTCGTGGACGCCCGCAAGGCAAGCCAGGAGAGTTGGCGCAAGCGCGTAATCTGTTCTACCCCTGATCGTCAGCGAGGACCGATTCGATCCGCCAAACGGATGGCGTTACCAGAACAGCATTCACAAATCGACGCTCTTGCGAAAGCGGCTTACGACCCCTGTCTCAGTCAATACAGACCTTTTTTGTAAAATTGTGAGACTTAAGTCCGATATCTTGCAACCACTGGCTGCGTCAGGTCTGTTTGAGCAGCCCGACCAGCCAAGCCAGGCCCGCATCCATCAATGCGGGCCCAAGAACAACGCTTTCTCGATGAAGGTGGATTTGCGGGTTAGCGCATCGGCGGCAAGAAAAACCGGGACGGGGTGACGGTACCGCAAAGGTTGACAGTGTCGATCTGTCAGGCATTATCGCGTCATCCTGGAGGGGATGCACTATGAAGAAAACCTATTTGAAGCCGGTGCTGGTCAAAAAAGGTACACTCTCGCGGGTTACGGCTGTCACCAACGGCGCCGGTTCCGGGCCTACCACATAATAGTTGGATCGTCCGGACGCCGCTTGGCCGAGGGGCAGGTTTTCAGGGCAGAAAATTGGAGATGGGAAATATGAAGAAGACCTATTCAAAGCCGGTGCTGGTCAAGAAGGGCAAGCTCTCGCAGGTTACGGCGAACGGTGCTTCCAACCCTATCCCGCAATAACCTTTTCATCCCGACTGATCGAGGCCATGCTGACAGAGCAGGGCGGCCTGATCGTTTCTAGAGTGGTCTTTACCTGAACGCAGGTCTCGGGACCATTCAGCGCGCCACCACCAGATCTTCGAGCACGAGCTGCCAGTAGTGGCGTGTGGAAAAACACACGCGCGTCACCGCCGCCAGCATCGGCGCGTAGTGCACGGGTGCCAGCGCCGACAGAATGACGGTGTCGCTGGCGACCAGCCGGTCGCCGAGCCAACTCTGGATCAGTGCGGTTTCGCCTTCGGACTTCAACCACGCCGCGGTTAGCATCACGGAGTGGAAGCCGAACGGGCGGTCGCTCGAGAATTCGGCCGGATGTCCACTGCTCGTATAGCAGACATGGTCCCCCGAGATGTTGCCGTTGACATAGCCTTCGCTGCCGTCGATGTGATCGCGCGCCATCGCGTTCAAATTGAACCAGATGAACCCGGCATAACCGGACGGCACCTTGCGCAAGCCGTGCCCGGTGACATCGTCGAAACCGATGGTCTGCAAGGAGGCATCCCCGTCGATGGCGGGATTTTCAGGCGACAGCAGGCCGACCTCCGTCGGGTAGGCCGACAATGCCAGCCTGCGTGCCAAACCGTCGCCGGTGACGTCGATCGCGTCAGCGTCATCGGGCAGATCGAGACGGAAGCCGGCACCATTGCCAAGCGAATGCACGGCCACCACCTGTCCGTTCCGTGTCACCGAGACGCTCGCCGAGATATTGTCGGCAACGCGGCCGCTGAGCTGCCGCGCTGGAAACAGGCCGACCGGCTGCAGCATCGCCTCCGTAACCAGCCCCGTTGGCGAACCCGGCAGCGACTGGACGTGCTGCGACTGGACCTCGTTGGCGCTGCTCGAACGCCAGCCGGGCGGTACCGAAACCGTGAACCGGTAGTTTCCCGGCACATGGATGGGTGCGGCCCGGCGTTTCGTCGACGTCTTGAAATTGGCAAAGCCAGCGCGATTGCTCCGCGCCGCTGCCACGAGACGGCCCTCGCCGTCATGCAGCCTGACCATGATGCCGGCCATCGGCCGGTCGCCCAGCCCATAGCGGCCGTCGCGATCGGCGTCGAAATAGACAAAGGATGAATAGTTGAGTTGGCCGCGGCTGTCCGACCAGTCCCCACGCACGGCATAGTCGTTTGCCGGATTCTCACGCAGGCGCGCCTTGCGACGAGAGCGCAACTGCCGCCAGGCGAGCATCGCAACGACAAGGGCAAGCCCCAGCAAGATTGCCGCTTTGACCAAATCGGATTCAAGCACCGCTGTCAGCCTTCGCCACGCCCATGATATCTCCGCAATGAGCCATATACCGATGCCGTAGTTTCCAGAGCAACCGAACACCGGAGCCGGCGAACCCTGCTTGCGATCTCACATCCGCATTTCTGCCCAGAAGCTCCGCTGCTCCGGCGTCTGTTTGAGACTGCCGTGACATTGGTGGATGTCCAGCCCGGCGCTGGTGTTGGCCTCGACGATGACGATGCCGGTCGGCATCAGGGCGACATCCCATCCAACGAGGCCGGGATAGGGCAACAGACTCGCAAGATGAAGCATAACCGACTTGACGGCCTGCCAGTCGGGCACCGCAGCACCGCGAATCTGGACACCGCTTTCGGGGTGCGTTTCCCGGAACTCACGCCTCTTGAGTTCAGCATTGTAGAACAGCCCGGCGGCCAGGACGCCAGTGTCGATATCCACCCTGGCGGCGATGCCGCCTTTGCCCGATTGCCAATTGTCGGTGGGATAGGTTGCAGGCCGGCCCATTTTCATCGTCGCTGCGAGAAAGACCGGCCGGTGGTTCGAAAAGTGTGTGCCGGTCAGTACCCGCAGCGTGTTCAACGTCGCTGGAAAGAAGGCTTCGCTCCAGGGGCCTTGCCGGATGATGTCGGAGACGATGTAGCCGGTGGACGAAGCGCTGGAAAAGCTATCCAGCAAATACCGCGCCTCGATGCGATTGCCATTTACGAGGATGCCGTCGGGCAATTGCTCCAGCCTCTTGGCGCCTTTGCCCTTGCCCTCGCCGGCGGGCTTCAGGAACAGTTCGCCTTTTTCGGCGAGCAGCTGAAGCAGCGCACCCAATTCACGGATCTTGCCATCGCCAGTCAGGCTTATGAGCTTTTGGCCTGCAACATAGTGGGTGGCCGGCGGCGCCACGGATGGCATGACGCAATCGAGCCAGAGTTTCTGAACCAGTTTGTCGTGCAGTGCTTGCGCAAGGCGGAGATTGTAGGTCGCCTTGCGCCGCCGTTCCAAGGTGAAGTTGAAATAGTCATGCTCGCGATAGGCCCTGTCCCCCAGCATCACCAGGCCCTTTGAGGGATGCCCCTTGAGCAGGCTGCGAAGCCGCCAACCGAGGGTCGGAGCTGAACTGGAAAACTCCGTCTCGAGAAAAGATTTGTAGAACAACCAGCGCCGCGCAATTGACATGCCCTCTCCCCTGCCCGAGCACCAGGGTATAACATTTCGAAGGACAGTTCACGCCGACCAGCACCTATTCCGGCGACGGCACAGGCGGCTTCGTCGTCAGCGCGGCGCCGAAGGCGGCGACAACCACGGCGGCGATGCCCGTGCATTGCAGCGGGCTGAGGATCTCGTGCAGGAACAGGAAGCCGGCCAGCGCGCCCAGCGCCGGTTCCAGGCAGGTCAGCGTGCCGTAGAGCCTGGCCGGCATCCGGGTCAGCGCCACCATCTCCAGCCAGAACGGCAAGGCGCTGGAGAACAGCCCGACCAGCAGCGCGCTGACCAGGATCGCGCGAGGAGGCCGGACCCCGCCTCGGCGATGCCGAACGGCAGGGCCACAGCAGAGGCGATGACCAGCCCGTAAGCGGTTGTCCGGCTGCGGCACGGCCAGGTCGTTTATGGGGCAAGGGATGCGCGGCGCTATTTCCTCTCCCCCGTCGATCGGGGGAGAGGTGTCGAGCGAGGCTCGACGGAGTGGGGGTCGACCGTCCATCACATCCGCCTGATTGCGTGCTGCCGGAGATTTGGCGTTCGCTTCGTCGTCCTATTTTGCAGCGACCGTGGGTTTGATGAGCGCCTTCCCCCACTCCGTCGCCGCTTCGCGGCGCCACCTCTCCCCCCTCCGGAGGGAGAGGAAAGGTGCCTGCTGGAATCATTTCGCGCCCTTTCTCCCGCCGCCGATCGGAGGAGAGGAACAGAAGCTAATTCATCAGCCCATACACCAGACTCACCCGCCCATCCGAAAGCTGGCCGACCTTGCGCAGTTCCAGCTTGTGCCGGGCGTGCACTGTGCCGAACAGCGCCTTGCCGTCGCCGGCGAGCATTGGATAGACGATGAGCCGCATCTCATCGACCAGCCCGGCCTCGATGAGGCTGGCGGTGATACGGGCGCCGCCCATGAGGTAGATGTCCTTGCCGGGCTCGCGCTTCAACGCCGCGATGTCGTCGAGGCTGCGCAGGAAGCGCGTTGACGGCCAGGCTGCCGAATTCATGCTGTTCGACAGCACATAGTGCGGGGTCTTGGCGGCGAAGCGCGCCCATTCGAGTTCGGCCGGGTCGACCAGCTTGCCGGTCATCGGCAGCGGCTGGTCCGGCTCGTTCTGCTGGATCGCGCTCCAGTAGCGCTCGTAGCCGGCATACATGACACCGCCGAGCAGGCAGGCATCGATCTCAGGCATCAGCCCGTATTCCTCCGACCAGTTGTCGACCCAGTCGGCGAAGCCTTCGGGTCCTTCCATCTTGCCGTCGATGGAGATCTTCATTCCGGTGATCAATTTACGCATGACTTCCTCCTTCGGGCTTGCGGGGATGCAAGCACGTTGCTTCGTTTCATTTCTGATGGCGCGCCGCGGTGGCTGGCGAAGGCGCGTGTTTCGCCGGCCCTTGCGCCGGCATCCGGCGCAAGGGATCGATGGTGCCCGGTTGGACCGGGCGATGCGTTAGGTCAGGGCGTGCGTCAGGTCAGTTCGGCAGGCGCTGGTCGTATTCCGTCATCAGGCGGCTCCAGCCGTCCCAGAACGGTTCCGGCTTTTCGCCCGCCACGCGGGCGGCCAGGATGTCGAGATGCATGTGCCAGCCGGCGGCATGCATCATCAGGCTCGAGCGATCGGCCAGGCGGCGGTGGACCAAGGTGAGCAGGACGTCGTCGCCGCGCTGCGCCAATTCGAACGTGACATTGCCGCTGCCGTTCCAGGTGATGGTGAGCTTGCGCGGCGGATCGCATTCGACGATCTGGTTCTGCATCCGCTGCTCGCCGCCACTGAAGGCGACAGGCCTCTGGCCGGGCGGGTCGGTCAGTTCGTCGTTGCGCCAGACCAGCTCGAAGGAAGAGCCTTCCTCCATCTCCATGTCGCCGGCCGCCAGCCACTGGCGGCGCAGATCGCTCTGCGTCAGATATTCCCAGACGCGCTCCCTGGTTCCGGGCAAAAGCCGTTCGATCCTCAAAGTGGCGGGCTGGATCAACTCAGCGTAGCCGTCGAAGCTGTTCATCTGGTTCATTGGTCGTCTCCCTCGGATGATGTTGGCCTGGGTGATGTTGGCCTGGATGGTTCCGACTTCGATGGATGTGCCGGTTCCGGCGTTGACTGTGTGGCCGACGTTTTGCGCCCCGCCTCCTCGCGCAAAAGCTGTTCGAGCACATCGAGGCGGCTGTTCCAGAAACGCGAGTATTGGCCGAGCCACTGATAGGCGGTGGCGAGCGGGCGGGCCTCGAGGCGGCAGACATGGGTGCGGCCGCGCACTTCGCGACGGATCAGCCCGGCATGCTCCAGCGCCTTGATGTGTTTGGAGGCTGCGGCCAGCGACATGGCAAAGGGCTGGGCCAGTTCGCTCACCGTGCGCTCGCCGCCGGCGAGGTAGTTAAGCATGTGCCGGCGCGTGGTGTCGCTAAGGGCGTGAAAAACCTGGTCCATCTGGGGCGTCTCTAATTCAACCATGTAGTTGAATATAGAGGCGCGCTTTTGAATAGTCAACCGTTTGGTTGAATATTTTTCGAGATAAGGCCGCCCCCTACCTCCCCTTGTTGGGAGGTCGGACCGCAGGTCCGGGTGGGGATGCTTGGCGCCAGCTTCGCAAGATGTTCCTCGCCCCACGATAGTGGGGCGAGGTGGCGCGGCGAAGCCGCGACGGAGAGGGGAATGGCTCGGCCTTGAAAATGATTCAGAGGGAACCCGCCAGCGTCGCAGGCCCCCTCTCCGCCGCTTCGCGGCCACCTCTCCCCCGCCTTGCGGGGGCGAGGAAAAGCTTCAGACCCTCACCCCGCCATTGCCAGCGGCATGGGGCTCTTGTTGGGGATCTGGATGTCGATTTCCAGCGTCGACATGGTCTCGCCGCGGTCCATCGAGACCTGGAGGTAGTCCTGGTCGATCTGCACGTGCTTGGCGATCACAGCCATGATCTCCTCGCGCAGGATGGAGACGAGGTCGGGCTGGCTGCGGTTGCGGCGCTCATAGGCGAGCAGCACTTGCAGCCGTTCGCGCGCCACCGGCGCGCTGGTGCGCCGCTTGAAGATGTCGAGCAGGTTCATGCCGCCCTCCTTCCCAAAAGACGGTCGAGGAAGCCCTTGCGTTCGAAGGGCACGATGACCGGCAGCTGTTCTCCCTCGAGCCGCTTTGCGGCATCGATGTAAGCCTTGGCGGCGGCGTTGAGCGGCTCCGACAGCGTCACTGGCGAACCGAGGTTGGAGGCGCGCAGCACATCCTGGCTCTCGGGGATGATGCCGAGCAGCGGCGTCGACAGGATTTCCAGCACGTCGTCGATCGACAGCATTTCGCCGCGCGCGGCGCGCGCCGCATCGTAGCGCGTGACCAGCACATGCTTGGCGATCTGCTCGCCCTGTTCGGCGCGCAGGGTGCGGGCGTCGAGCAGGCCGATGATGCGATCGGAATCGCGCACCGACGACACTTCAGGATTGGTGACGATGACCGCCTCGTCGGCAAAGCGCATGGCGAGCTGGGCGCCGCGCTCGATGCCGGCCGGGCTGTCGCAGAAGACATAGTCGAAGACCGAGCGCAGCTTGCCGATGACCTCGGCCACGCCCTCCTCGGTCAGCGCATCCTTGTCGCGGGTCTGCGAGGCCGGCAGCAGGAACAGCGTTTCCACCCGCTTGTCGCGAATCAGCGCCTGCGACAGCTTTGCCGAACCCTGGATGACGTTGACGAGGTCGAACACGACGCGGCGCTCGGCGCCCATGATCAAGTCGAGGTTTCGCAAGCCGACATCGAAATCGACCAGCGCCACCTTCTTGCCGGTCTTGGCGACCGCCGCCCCCAGAGCCGCGGTCGAGGTCGTCTTGCCGACGCCCCCCTTGCCCGAGGTGACCACCACTACCTTGCCCATCAATAAAGCCTCCGTTGTTGTTCGTTATGTCGCTGACCGGGCGCGAGCCGCGCCCGCCGCATTAGCTGAAAGGGGCGATGCGCAGCATGCCGTTGTCGAGAAATGCCTGCACAGGCTTGCCCCGGACTGACGGGTCCATCTCCTCGGCCGTGCAATACCAGCCGTCGACCGAAAGAAGCTCGGCCTCGTTGCGGCGGCAGAAGACACGGGCCGCCGTGTTGCCTTGAGCGCCCGCCGAAGCGCGGCCGCGCAGCGTGCCATAGACATGGATCGAGCCGGTGGCGACGATCTCGGAACCGGAAGCGACCGAGCCCAGCACGATGACATCGCCATGCGGATGGAAGATGAGCTGGCCCGAGCGGATCGGCGAGCGGATCATCAACGTGCCGGCGTCCGGGACCTTGGCGTCGGGCGGCAGCGGCCTGGCATCGCCCGCCGGCTTCAAATCGTTTGCCTTCACATCCGCCTTCAAATCACCTGCCGGCTTCATATCACTCGCCGCCGTAGCGTCCTCCGCCCTGCCCGCCTTGCGGCTCGGCTGCAGCAACCCATCTGACGTCGCCTCCTTGGCGCCGACAAGCACCGGCGGCAGGTGCGCGCCAAGGTCGGCGCCGCCATCAAGCTCCATGGCATAGACGCGGATGCCGCGCTGGCCGAGCACGCCGATCAGCGCTTCAATGGCGACGACATCGGGCTTCAGCACGTTGAGATCCAGCACCACCGGACGGCCAGCGAAATAGCCCGGCGAATTGCCGATCCAGCGATCGAGGCTCTCCAGCCACACATCCAAAGGCGCCTCCGGCGTCAGCGTGAAAGCGACGAAGGAGCGGGCGCGAAAGCGAATGGATTTGGCCTCGAGGGGAGCGGCAAAGGTCACGGCGGGCGATTCCTTACTGAGAGGTAAACGCTAGGCCCGGCATGGTTAATGAAAGGTTAACGGGAGGGGGAGCCCGCGTGAAATTGGAAGGTTGGCTAGACGCCAGTTTCGGACGCCAACCGGCGACACATTGTACGTCTTGATATGGCCGAATGCGCACCGGCAGCTTCTGGAGCTTCAAGAGCGGACATGCATGTCGGCACGGGCATCGTCGTGACCTGACCCGAAGCGGACCTGAAGAGGGCTAGGCTGCGAAGCGATACCCTTCTATCATGGTGCAACCCGGTCCGGAGCCCATATATGGAGCGCAGGCTTGCGGCGATTCTCGCCGCCGACGTCGTTGGCTACAGCCGCCTCATGGAGGCTGACGAGGCGGATACTCTGGCACGCCTCAAGAGCACCCGCGAGAATCTTATCGATCCGAAAATTACCGCTCATAGAGGGCGCATCGTAAAGCTCATGGGTGATGGTGCGCTGGTAGAGTTCCCGAGCGTTGTTGATGCAGTCACCTGCGCCGTCGAAATCCAGCGCACCATGTCAGAGTACAATGCCGAACTGCCGAAAGAAAAACAGCTCGAATTCCGCATTGGCATCAACCTTGGCGACGTCATCATTGAAGGGGCGGACATCTACGGTGATGGGGTGAATGTGGCGGCGAGGCTCGAAGGGTTGGCGCCGCCGGGAGGCGTGCTGATTTCGGGAGCAGCATTTGATCAGGTCGAGAGGAAGTTGGACTATGGGTTCGAGTCTTTGGGCGAACAGCGTGTCAAGAACATCGAGAAGCCAGTTCGCCTCTACCGAGTAGGCCCGCGCACCCCGGTTGTCTCAGGAAGTCGCAAACCTGACGGCACGCGGCGCTGGATCGCATTCGCGGCCACAGTATTGATTCTGATCGGCGCGGGGCTGGCGATTTGGCAACGCTTTGGTGACGATCTCGTTCGACCCAGTGACGTGGCCTCGCGATCGAAGATGGCGTTGCCGCTGCCCAATAAGCCGTCAGTCGCCGTGCTCCCGTTCACCAACATGTCCGACGAGGCGGGGCAAGAGACCTTTACTGACGGTATGACCGATGACTTGATCACCGACCTTTCCAAGGTTTCCGGCCTCTTCGTGATCGCGCGAAACTCGACATTCGTTTACCGCGGCAAGCCGGTAAAAATCGGCCAGGTCGCCGAAGAACTTGGTGTGCGTTACGTTCTCGAGGGGAGCGTACAGCGAGCTGGCGGGCAGGTGCGAGTCAATGCCCAGCTCATCGATGCCCTCACCGGCGGGCATGTGTGGGCGGACAGGTTCGATGGAAACGTCGCCGATGTTTTTGCGGTCCAGGACGGTTTTGTCGCAAAGATCGTCGAAGCGTTGAAGGTCAATCTCACCACCACCGAAAAAGCGGAAATAGCCCGCGCCAAGCCGGACAACATTGCAGCCAAGGAAGCTTTCGAAAAGGGTTGGAGCCTTTATCTCCGTTACAACGCAACGGACACAGCTGCCGCCATCACTTCCTTGAAAAAAGCAACCGAACTTGATCCCGAATATGGGCGCGCTTATGCCGCCCTGGCGCTGGCCTACTTCCGCGTCGTTGAGTCACTTTGGGGTAAAGAACTCGGTAGGGACGAACCATATTTCTGGTGGGGAGCTCACGATTACGTAGAGCTGGCCAAGAAATATCCAACGTCACTGTCTTATACGGTCGAGGCGTTGCGGGACGTTTATCAAGGTCTGGCCGAAGATGCACGGAGGAATGCCGGTCGAGCGATTGCATCGGATCCGAACGACCCCGAGGCACACATCGCAACGGCTTTGGCGCTGACGATCTCAGGCGAACCTGCCGAGGCGCTGAATTTCGTCGCGACCGCCATGCGGCTCAACCCGAACTATCCAACCCACTACGTTCTCGCTCGTGGATTGGCGCTTTTTGCAATGGACGATCTGAAACAAGCGGCTGAGGTGTTCGGAGAAGGCGTCAGGCGAAACCCAGACGCAACTGCGCTCTTTCTACCATTCAGTTCGGTGCTGGCGCAGCTCGGTCGCCGGGAAGAAGCGAGGCAAATGCTACTGAAGTTCCGACCGGGTGTAGACCAGAAAGGGCTCGAAAACCTTCCCGACACCTTACACCTCTCGTTCAAATGGGATCATGAACATGCAAGCGTCCGGGAGCGCCTGAATGACGGTGTTCGTATCGCTGCGCTGCCGCTGGACGTCACCGTTACGAGCCTGGAAGCAGAGCTTGGGACCGGCAATCCCTTTTCCCAGCAATATGCAGCAAAGCGACTGGGTTGGTTTGGACCAGCGGCAGCACAAGCCGTTCCGGCTCTGGTTGAAGCGCTTAAGGTTGAATATCTCCGCCGGGAGGCCATCGAGGCGCTGGGAAAGGTCGGGCCTTCGGCACGAGCTGCGATACCTGCGCTCGTGGCACTCCAGAATGAAGCTCTGGTTGGCGCCTACGCAAAGGACGCGCTGTCCAAAATCAGAGGCAATTGACGGGCCCTTAGACGCGCGCCAGGGATTTCCGGTTGTGGTCCAACTCGGACCCGTTGCGATATCCGCTCCGGAACCGCCGTTGGGGGACAAGGAGACATCAAACGCGTCCAGTTGGCCATCCCAATTTGGGTGTACACGGCCTAGGCGAACCACCAGCGTTCGGCGATCTTCTGCCCGTCCATCGGCCAGTTCGAAGCCACCTCGCCATGGGCGAGAGCCTTGGTGTGGGCATCGACATAGGAGTTGAAGACGAGATTAATGAGCCCGCCGTCGTCATGCACCAATTGTTGCATTTCGGCATACATGCCGGCACGCCTGGTATCGTCGGTCTCCGAGCGGGCGGCGACGAGCAGCTCATTAAAGCGCGGATTTTTCCAGAACGTTTCGTTCCACACCGCTTCCGCCGCATAGGCGGTGGCGAGCATCCAGTCGCAAGTCGGCCGGCCGGCCCAGTAAGAGCCGTAGAACGGCTTCTTGAGCCAGACATTGTCCCAGTAGCCGTCATTGGGCTCCCTGATCACATTCAGGTTGAGCCCAGCCGCCCGAGCATGCTCCTGCCAGAGGAGAGCCGAGTCGGTCGCACCCGCGAACGCGGCATCCGCGACCGACAGTTCGAACTGGGTGTTCTCGGCCCCCGCCTTCTTGAGGAGGCTCTTGACCATGTCGGGATCGTAGACGTGCTTCGGCTTCGGATCGGTCGCGAACTTGACGGTCGGTGCGATCGGATTGTCGTTGCCGATGGCGCCGTGGCCGAGAAACACCTTCTGCACGATCTCGTCGCGATTGAGCGAGTACTTGATCGCATTGCGCACATCGGGATTGTCGAAGGGCGCCTTCTGGACGTTCATGACAAAAACGTAGTGGCCGTAGCCTGTCGTCTCCGAGATCACGAGATCGGGGTTCTGCGTCAGAATGTCGAGCGTCTTCAGATCGCAGCGATCCATGTAGTGGACCTCGCCGGTATAGAGCGCGTTGGTGCGCGCCGTTACATCGTTGATGGCCAGGCATTCGACACGGTCGAACCAGCCCCTGTCGGATTTGAAGTAGTTCGGGTTCTTGTTGAAGGTGGCTATGACGCCGGGCTCGAATTTCTCGAGCATATAGGGGCCGGTGCGGACGCCCGACTCCCAGTCGATGCCGCCCTCTTTCGCCGGCACGACCGGGAGGTCCGACATGATGTAGGGGAAGTCGGCATTGCCGCCGTCGAGTTCGAACACCACCGTCTCGGCACCGTCGGCGACGACATTCTTGACCGAAGCCAAGAGCGATTTCGCCACCGATTTCGTGCCCTCGATGGTGTGATGCCTGACCGAGGCCACGACATCGTCAGCGGTAACCGTCTTGCCATTGTGAAAGGTGGCGCCTTTCCTCAGTTTGAACACCCACTTCTTGGCGCCTTCTGACGGCTCAAAGCTTTCGGCGAGGTCGGGGACCACGTTGCCCTTGGAATCGATCTCGGTCAGGCTGTTCGACAAGGTTCCCAACAGCGCCGTGCCGGTGAACGAGTTGAGGGAGAGACCCGGGTCCAGTGTATCGGTGGCGGCACCCTCGCCCATGCCGATCTTCAAGGTGCCGCCTCTCTTCGGTTCCGCGCGCACCACCTGGACGAACATCGCATTGGCGGCCGAGGCGGTAAGGCCGGCGGCGAGCGCCAGCTGAACAAAGTCACGACGCGAAACCCTGCCTTTCGCGGTAAGTTTGGCGGCCGACTGCAGCTTCAATTCGAATTCCGTCATTTCCTGGTTTCTCCTTCAGATCCAGATGGAGAACGGGCATGTCCGAGGGGAAACGAGGAGGCGCATCCCCTCACGAGATGGGCCGATAACCTCCGCTGTTTGTTCTTGTTCTTGTTTAGTTACTCCGTCGCGGGCCAGACGGTTTCGGCCCACGGTAGATCATAGCGAGCCCGAGTGTGGCAGGCAAACCGGCCGGCGCTCGCGACGCGTGCTACATGCAGCCGGGCGTTCTGCTTTCACCTATTCGAGATTCTTCGGGCTTTGGATCGCCTTTTGCAATGGGCGCTCTGAAACAAGCGGCTGAGGTGTTCGGAGAAGGCGTCAGGCGAAACCTAGACGCAACTGCCAGCGTGGTCGCCGCTAACGTCCGCTTTCAGGCGGTGGCAAAGGCATCCTCAACGGCCGATATGCGGCGGTGGGTTCAACCGGTCATCGCAACACGCTTTAATCTGAGAGGATGAGGAGGTGTTGCATGGTG
>NZ_JBSPKY010000044.1:0-12978 GCF_053848025.1 Mesorhizobium sp. 128a
AACTCTCGCTGTATTTGGACATGCAAAACCCCCGAAGGTTGTGTCCAACTTTCGGGGGTCAGTTCACAAGCTGCGGGGCTTCTTCGTTATCGCTCGCAATTCGACTTTCGCGTACAAGGGCAGGGCGCCAGATATCCGTCAGGTCGCGCGAGAGCTTGGTGTTCGCTATGTACTGGAAGGCAGCGTCCGCAGGTCGGGTGAGCGATTGCGGGTAACTGGCCAGCTTATCGACGCGGCTAGCGGCAGTCACATATGGGCGGAGCGCTACGACCGCCCCGCCACCGACATATTCGCTCTACAGGACGAGATCACGGCTAATGTCGTCGCAGCGATCGAACCTCAGCTCTACGCGGCTGAGAACCTCCGTCTGCAGAGTAAGCCACCGGAAAGTCTCGATGCATGGGGCTGCGTGGTGAGGGCCATGCCCTTTATCTGGACCTGGGTATCTCAGGTCGACGACACCGGTATCAACCTCCTGAAACGGGCCATTGAACTCGATCCAGGCTACGCGCGAGCGCATAGCCTGCTGGCTTGGATTTTCGCCACACGGGTGATGCTCGGAAACATGGACTACGAGAGGGGCATGTCCGATGGTCTCCTTGTCGCACAACGAGCCATCGACCTTGATCCAGAAGACCCCTGGGCCCACGTGGCGGCGGGCTACGTCTTCACCCTCTCACGTCGCTTTGGACCGGCTGTTGAAGAGTTAAACGAGGCATTGCAGCGCAACCCGAGCTTTGCCTTCGCGCGAGCTATTCTGGCCGTGGCGTACGGATATGCGGGACTTGCGGAGGAAGGCTATCGCCAACTCGAGATCGCTAGGCAATTGAGCCCCCGCGACTACTCTCAGGCCGCGAACTTCTCCATTGAAGGGCTGTGCCATCTGGTCGCTTACCGCTATCAAGAAGCAGTAACCGCCGAGCGGCGCGCCGTCCAACTCCGGCCCGACTTCGGTGCTGCCTGGCGCACGCTCGCCGCTTCAGCCGGCCTCGCGGGCGATCTAGAACTCGCACGGCGGGGGCTTGCCGAATGTAGACGGCTGCAGCCAGGCATCAGCATCGCTTGGGTCGAGAAATACTATCCACTGATCCGTGCGGAAGACCGCTCCAGGTATATCGAAGGCCTACGAAGTGCAGGCCTCGAATAGTTCAGGGTAAATGGTGCCAGTCCTGCCGTCGACCTCGGCGAGGTGTGTGGGGCGGCAGATTGGCAGAGCGGGAGAGGGGTGGACCAAGGTGGGCGGAGTTGACCTAATGTCCACTTGCGACCCACAGGCGACCTCCAATGTCGAACCGACAACGGCAGCTACGCGCCTCATCCCAGTCATTCCCGCCACGTTCACGGGACGCTAAAAGCGGTCACCGGCCGGCTAAGAAGGCTTCAGCTTGTGGATTGCCGTGCTGGCATGCGCCGGTCCTGCGCGCGCGGTCGATCCGGCCCTCGATCCACTCAGGCCAGCGTATCGACCTCGTCGATCTCAATCGCCGTTGAATAGCCGACCATATCCGCTGCAAGGATCGCGAGCGGTTTGCGGTTCAATGGAGGGAGGATCATCATTTGCCCCAGGGCCCAACATGCCTAAAATGGTAAACCCAACGCAGCACCCTGACGAGAAGATCGACGCAAAGCGGTTCCCATCAGTCTGGTCAAAGGTCCAATCGCAGTTCGGCTTTCAGGTCGGCTCTTGCCTTCCATGCAGCTCTTTCAAAAGCCGGCCGCGTAGCATCGGCCTTGCAACAAAAAGCGGGCGACGGCCTACTCCCTTCTTCTACATCCGCTGCATAATGATTTTTCCAGAACACCCGCTGCCAACGCCGGTGCCTTTAAATTTGCCGGTTCCTTTGTCACCCTTTATGACGCCAGTCACGGTGTTCCCGCCTGTTTTTCCTTTATAAACAAAGGTATGATTTATATTGACAGCGCCGCTGCTGGAAATACTTCCTGTAAATCCGGAGCTGGACGATACTTTGCCGTCACTTATCACGACGGTCGTTGAGAGTTCTCGCCAATCGCCGCAGTCCGTTGTTGCGCGTCTGACCAGTCTCCATGTGCCGTCAAACGCGCTCAGGCTACTCGCCTGCGGCGCACAATGATCGCCCTGCACCCTCATTCCATTGTCGCAAGTAAGCGGGCAGACACGGCCTCCGACCGCCCTTAGCCTTTCCAGAATTTCCGCCGTCGGTTCCAGCGATGCCAGCCTGACACCTTGCCGATCCGCGTAGGCCTGCAGCGCTTTGCGGCTGCCGGCTCCCCACTCTCCGTCAGCCCAGCCCCAAAGGCACCCTATGCGCAAGAGTTCCCGTTGGGTGGCGCGCGCAAGTTCCCTGGCGTCCGTGCCAGGTCCGGATGACTGGACGAGCGGGTCGCGATGTTCAAGGCGTGCGACCTCCGTCCCCTTGGCATTGTCGGTGGCTGCGGTGGCGGGGCCAATCTCCGGCAGGTGCGCCGCCTGCCGTTCCACTTCGATGCGCTTGTCGATCGCGTCGATCTTCAATCTCGCAAGCGGCGCAAAAGCGCCGCCCGGAAATTGCTGCAGATACGCCTCGAAGAAGCTCTTGTCAGTCGAGTCCTTGATCGTCGCCCAATAGGCAAGCTCGACCGCATTGCCCGGCGCCACAGGCTGTGATGCGGGGGCAGATACGGCTTTCGGTTCCGTAGGGAGTGGCTTCAACACAACCTCGCCAGTCAGTGACGAGTTCTCCCACGGCACTTGCTTGCCATCCGTCGCCGCCAGCACATCGCGGCGCACATCGATGAGTTCGCGCATGATATCCTGCCCCGGTGTGCCGAGGTGAGCGACCAGTGCGCTCGTGAACGGAGAATTCCGCCCCGCTCCGTCCATGGCAACATTGCCCGGTTGCGTCGCGAAAGCAATGAGAGAGCCAACTCCGCTGCCAAGCCTGGCCAGACCGCGACTCACGGAACCTGATCGCGTCCCCATCGAGCGGGAAAGCTTCTCGGCGAACGGATTGTCCCGGCAGGCATCCAGGAAGATGAGGTTGACCTTGGTGCTGCGCTCCATCGCTGAAAGTACGAGGTCCATCGGAAGGGCCTCGAAGTCGAGGTCATTGTAGCTGGCTAACTGGGCATCGACCGGCACCATGTAGTTGTTGCCGTTCACCTGCAGCCCATGCCCGGCATAGAAGAACAGCGCGATGTCGGCACCGTCGAGCTTGTCCAGGAACTGGCGCACCGTACGACGCATTCCCGCGAGGTCGAGGTTCTGGCCGCTGACAACCTCGAAGCCAAGGCTTTGAAGCTTGGCGTTCATGTCTGACGAGTCGTTCTTCGGATTGGCGAGTTGTACGGCATGCTGGTAGGCCGAATTGCCAATCACCAACGCCACCCGTTTCTCGGCGGCTGCCTGTCCTGAAACAGCAACAAACAATAAAACCAACAGGATGAAAGCGCTGCGCATGGCAGAAACGGCTCCCCAAAGGAACTGTATCAGAGGCTAACGCAGCCGAAAAGAGCGCCCGGGGCTGGGGATGAATGGCCTGCGGCTGCACGGCGCTTGTCGGCGACGCTTCGGTGCGGGGCCCCTGCACGTAGACGGGTGACAATTTGCCTGACAGGGCCGAACGGGTATGCTGGCGGTGAATAGCGCTTTCACCGCTTAGGGGGCTATTTTCGGAGTGCGAACAGTTGGCCGGATCGTCAGCCTCCAGCGAGGTGGTATCGCCGCATCGCTCGCCTATCTGGTTCTGCTGGGCCTCTTAACTGCTCTCGTGTCACCGCCGTTGGAGAATGTCCTGCGAGACGTGATGATGATCTCGATCTCGCCATTCACCCAAGCTCCACCCAACATCGTTGTGGTCTCTATAACAGAGCAAACCCTGGCGAATTTTCCATACCGCTCACCGGTGGACCGCGGCTTCTTGGCCGACCTCGTGGCCCGGATCGAGTCAGCTCACCCTCGTGTCATCGGTATCGACCTGTTGTTCGACCAGGCAACAGAGCCGCAAAAGGATGCCCGGCTCGAAACTGTCATCGAGACCGCCAGTGTGCCTGTGGTAATCGCCTCGGGGTCGCGAACTGACGGCCTCACGACTAGGCAGTCCGACTATCTCAACGCTTTCGCTCCGTCGGCAAAGCGCGGCCTTGCCGCGCTGTCGCATGACGATCTCGACGGTGTGGTCCGTGGAGCTTTTCCCGGTCGAGAAGCGCAAGGCGGCTGGACGCCAAGCTTTGCTGCCGCGATCGCGGCATCGACCGGCATTAGTCGCGGCCATTGGCCGGAGGAAATGGTCTACTATCGCACGGCGAGCAGCTTGCCCTTCAACTTTCCAACCTATCCGGCACAGACCGTTCCGCTGGCACCGCTCAGCTGGTTCGAAGGGAAATATGTTCTTATCGGCGTGGACCTACAGCAAATAGACCATCATCCGACACCGTTCGCGTTGTTGAGCGGTGCGGAAACCGGTGTTCTCCCTGGCGTCGTCATTCACGCCCACGCGTTAGCCGGTCTCTTGTCCGGGGACAGGATAACGATCCCTTGGCCTGCAGTGGGTTACGCGCCAATGCTTATTGTCGGGATGTTCTGCTTATGGATCGTTTCGCGGCCGAACCCAGTGGTCTTCAAACCTGTCACCGTCGCCAGTGCGGTGGTGCTGGCTTGGATCGGCGAGGCGTGGGCCTTCTCGAGGTTCGCAATCCTCTTTCCGATGGTCGTCCCTGCATTGCTTGTGCTCGGGCTGTCGGCATTCGTTGGGTTCCTGGCTTGGAGACGGGACGCGAAGGATCGCCACTTCATTCAAAACGCGTTCTCGAAATATGTCAGCCCGGCCGTCGTTGCAGCGATCGTCAAGGAGCCTGACGCACTCCACCTCGGTGGCGAGAGACGTGAGATCACCTGTGTATTCACAGATGTCGAGGGGTTTACGTCACTCAGCGAGAAACTCGCGCCAGAGGTGCTCGCAGACATATTGAACGAATATTTGGACGCGCTCTGCGAGTTGTTCATCGAGCATGGTGCAACCATCGACAAGGTCATCGGCGATGCGGTGGTCGGCTTCTTCGGGGCTCCGACAGCGCAAAAGGACCAGGCGGAGCGGGCGGTGTCCCTGGCACTGGCTGTGCAGGACCAGGAGCAGCGGCTGCGGGAAAGATCGGCCGAACGAGGCTATTCATTCGGCGCCACACGGATAGGTATTCATGGCGGGCCGGCAATCGTCGGCAACTTCGGGGGAGATCGGTTCTTCAACTACACGGCTGTTGGAGATACGGTAAACACGGCGGCCCGACTGGAGGGCGCAAACAAGTACATCGGCACGAAGAATTGCATAAGCTTGGAAGTCGCGAAACAAGCAACGCGCTTCTTGTTGCGCCCTACGGGAGTTCTCCACCTTAAGGGCAAGAACCAAGGCATCGAGGCGTTCGAGGCAATGAGCGGTACGTCAGAAAATATGATACTTTGCGAGGAATATGCAAAGGCCTATGCCCTGCTCGCCACCGAGGCTACGCTCGCGAAAGCGGCATTTGAACTGTTGGTCATAAACTATCCGCAAGACGCTCTGATCGCTTTTCACCATAGCCGTCTTGCAAGCGGATACTTGCGAGCAGACATTCATCTTCCCGACAAATAGGGCCATCATCACATGTGCCTCATGCGTCCAATCTCGCAAATCGCCTCTCTGACCCTGGCCGTGGCCGTTGTTGTGACGGCGCAACGCGCGGTCGCTGGCAGCCAATATGTGGTCCTATCGACCGAGCCGGTTGTGGATGAACTGCCGGCAGGCAAGGTCTTTGCGCCAAGCGACGTTATCAACGTGCCCGCCGGTACGGTCGTCACATTGCTCGGCGAGGACGGCAGCGTGAATCCCATTACAGGGCCTGCAGCCTTCGTGGTCACCGAGGATGCCTCGAAGTCCAACAGTTCGCGGCCCGCCAGCGACGGGCAGGCAGGACTTTCAAATCTTGCGCTGATAGCAAGTCTGTTGACTAACGAGCGCCAGAGGAGCGAGTCCATAGGAAGCGCACGCACTACCGCCGACCAATCCAAACCAAGCGGCTTTGACGATCCGTGGGCGATTTCCATCGAAGAATCCGCTCCCGGTTGCATCCGCAATGGCAAGGTGGTTCTTGCGCGCCGTGGGATCGGCGAGAGCGCAGTGTTTTCGGTTCGCTTCGGTGGCGGACAGTCATTGACCGGGTTGGTCTGGAGCGCCGGCAAGGCCACTTACTCCCTTGCGGACTCTGCTCCCGCCCAGGTAAAATCCTTCGTCGTCGAGACCAGCAAGACATCGGCGTTGATCGAGATCAAGGCGTTGCCACAGAACGCCGTTCCCGAAAATCCGCTAGAGGTTCTTGGATGGATGGTGAGCAGCGGTTGCAAACGCCAGGCGCTGGCCTTTGTGCGTCAGCTTGTGACGAAACAGCATTAGCTTGCCGGCCGGGATCCGCGCCGTGGCGACGGCCAGCGCTTGATTAGCGGGCGGTCGGTTTACGCCGACTTTCTGGAGCGGCGTGGCGATGGGATCCAGCACCTCGCGGCAGCGACTACGAGGAGCGTGGGCGGCAATTTGACGAACGCGGCTATCAGATGGTGCAGGAAGGGTCATCTTCGGCGGTATTGATCTCCGTTGCTATTCCGCCGAGGCCATCTAGGCATGACGGCCGAGATCTACCGGATACCTCGGGGCTATGTCTTTTCCGAAACCCCAGCTCCGCCACCAGAAGCGACGTAGGTGCTGCACTCGACTGTGACCGTCGGAACCGGCACCATTACACTACGGCACCGCAACTCATGTCGGCTGTCCAGGGCCAAGCGGAAGTGCCGTCAGTGAAGTACAGGGGCTCAAGTTGCACAGGACGGGCGGTTGGTTTCAGCTGGTCTTTAGGTTGATCTTGTCAGGAGCGGCCTTGAGGCCCGTGCCAGCTGGCGTCATCCTCTTGCAGTCCGTGAAATCCTGCTTCGCTGATCCGACCGCGTCGCGAGGGCGATCGAGAATTAGGCCTGCCAAGGCCATTTTGCGCATTCGTTCCGGACCTGAGTACGACTGAGACCCAGGTCTGCAAGCTGATGGCATTCAAGCTCGGCCAATTGTTCGCGTTGACAGTGGAGTTGGATCCAGCGCGATAGCAGCGCAATCGCTCTTGTCACATTGTTGGCGATGTGAGGGACATGTGTCGGCGGTGACGACGAATGCCTCTGCGCTTCAGTCAGCGAGTGATTGAACATTTCTCATCCTTTCGCGGCGTCCATGTTGACCTGTGGCGCAGAATTGCGCCAATCTCGTGCGGCGCGCAAAGCATGGTTTCTAGTGCTAGGCCCAATTTTTCTCATGAAGTGGTGCGAAATTGGCTCGCCGACTGCCATCGCTCAATGCCCTCAAAGCCTTCGAGGCGGCAGCACGCCATG
The DNA here is from genome assembly GCF_053848025.1 of Mesorhizobium sp. 128a. Taxonomy (NCBI): domain Bacteria; kingdom Pseudomonadati; phylum Pseudomonadota; class Alphaproteobacteria; order Hyphomicrobiales; family Phyllobacteriaceae; genus Mesorhizobium; species Mesorhizobium sp. 128a. Next base: position 7,361 of record NZ_JBSPKY010000044.1, read on the forward strand.
AGAGCTTCACCAAAGCGGCCGAAGAGCTATCCGTGACGCAGGGCGCGGTGAGTCATCAGGTTAAGGCGCTGGAGCTTGAGTTGGGCATCAGGCTGTTCGATCGCGAACGCCAGAAGCTGAGCATTACACGGGCCGGGCTATCCTATCTGGAGGTGGTGCGCGATGCCTTCGACGGTATAGCACTAGGCACGCAGCGCATCCAGCATCTATCACGGGCCGGAGCTCTGACGGTCAGCACGTCGCCCGACTTTGCCGCCAAATGGTTAGTCAACCGCCTTGGCCGGTTTGCCGAGACGCATCCAGCCATCGATCTGAGGATTTCTGCGACCATGCATCACGTCGACTTCGCCAGAGAGGATGTCGATCTTGCGGTGCGGCATGGCGATGGTAACTGGGCGGGGCATGAAGTTGTCCGCCTGTGCTCGGAGGAACTGTTCGCGGTCTGCAGTCCCAAACTGCACCAGCGGATGCGCGAGCCGTCCGATGTACTGAAATTTCCGTTGCTGCATCTTGATGACCGAAAGGACTGGTCGGCATGGCTCGGTGCCGCTGGCGTGGTTGATGCCGAACTCTCCCACGGACCCATCTTGAACCGCGCCAGTCTGGTCATAGACGCCGCTGTCGACGGCCAGGGCGTCGCACTCGCCCGCACGACGCTTGCGGCGTGGGACCTCCTCAACGGGCGCCTCGTCAGGCCGTTCGCCACGGCTCTGCGATTGTCCAAGACCTATTGGATCGTGTGTCCCAAGGCGACATCGATGCTGCCTAAAATCACGACATTCCGGGACTGGCTGTTGGCCGAGGCTGCTGATGACGTAGGTCGCCTCAAGACGCTCGGTCCACGGTAGTAGTTCCAAAATCGCGAACGCCTAGCAGTCGCACAAGGCTGGTTGGCGACTGGGCCGCTTACGATGCAAGAAGAGCAGACTGAAGTCCTGTCTCCATCAGACTTAAGCCCTAGTGTGGAACACCAAGCTGCGGCGACCGTTGTTTCGAAGTAACTGAGCAAAGAGGAGAGAGAAAGCCATGGCTGACGGCCCAACCGTTGTAAACTCCGGCGGCAGCGGTACTGTGATCGCTGTTGTTATTGGGGTCATAGCGATCGTAGTCTTCCTGATATTTGCCGGCGTTATCAACATCCATGGCGGCGGTGCCGGCGGCCAGGACATCAACGTCAAGGTTGAAGCGCCAAAGGTTGAAGCGCCAAAGGTCGAAGCGCCAAAGGTTGAAGCTCCAAAGGTGGAAGCCCCAGCCGCACCGGCGAACCCTGCGCCAGCCCCTTCAGGTGGCTGATCATTTAGCACCAAAATCTCCCAAACTGAAAACTGACCTAGGGAAGGAACCACCATGAACAAATATCTCATCGGCGCCGCCAGCGCCGTCGTGCTTATGGCCGGTGTAGGCGCTTCATTTGCTGAGGACGTGCTTATTCTCAAGCCCGAACAGCAGACCGTCGTTCGCGAGTACATTCACAAGCAGAAGTTGGCATCGGTCAGCCTGCTTGGCGTCGAACTCAATGTTGGCTCGGCGCTCCCCGATACGGTTGAGCTTCACACGATCGACGTTCCCGACGTCCGGTACAAGTACACGGTTGTCGGAGACCACGCAGTTCTGGTTGACCCTGACACCCGCAAGGTCGTGCAGATCATCGAGTAGTGCGAGTGCCCGCCAGCATCGTTGGGCTCGCCGGCTCTCGCGATCCAAGCGTTTTTCCGATAGGTGGGGCAATGTCCGCGTGGGAACGACCGCCTCCGGAGACTTTGCCAGGATCAGAACCACGCACAAGCGAAGGTTAAAGCTGCGAGTGAAGCCTGCTCGCCAACCAGTCCGAGACTTTCTCCCTCAATGGACGAGATTGCCATTCGGCCAAACTGATCTCCCTTGATCGCTTGAGGTCTTCGTTGAACAAGTCGATTTGCGTGCGTGCGAAATCCCGGCCCAAAACATTTAGAGAAGCTTCGTCGTTCAGCCGCAAGGACCGCTCGTCCAGGTTGGTTGAACCAAAACTCGCCCAAACATCGTCAACGATCAGGAGTTTAGGGTGATACATGGTAGGCTGAAACTCATAAATCCGAACCCCGGCCTCCAGCAATTCTCCCCAGAAATAGCGAGAGCCTTTCCGAACGATGGGGACATCTGTCAGGCCGTTGGGACAGATGACATCGACCGCCACGCCTCGTCTTCTGGCATCCAATATTTGCTGCAAGGCGATGTCATCGGGGACGAAATAGGCCATCCCAATCCGAAGGTGTTCTTTGGCGGCAGCTATCGCAGCCAACATCATCAGCTCCATTCCATCGGAGCCATTTGGCTGGGAAGATAGCACCAGTTGAGTATCCAGAGCTCCCGCTGCTTCCAATGGCGGGTAGAATTTCTCTCCCTGCAAAGTCTCGCCCGCGGTCTCAAGCCAATTCTCAGCGAAGGCTGCCTGGAAGGCGGACACTGCGGGCCCCTCGATCTGGTAGTGGGTGTCGCGCCACTCATCAGGATTGCGCGCGTCTCCCAGCCAGTTGTCTGCGATACCCACCCCGCCGGTAAAGGCGAACCGTCCGTCAACGATCAGCAGCTTCCGATGCGTCCGGTTATTCACCCGGTCAAGCGTGTACCAGTGGATGGGGCGGTAGCGCTGAAACCGGACGCCCGCGTTTGTCATGATGTGGATGAGATCCTCGTCAAATGGTAAACTGCCGACCCAGTCCACCAGCACACGGACCTCGACGCCCTCCCGCGCTTTCGAGGCCAAGGCATTCGCAAATTCGTTGCCGACCTTTCCGGACCAATAGATGTAGGTTTCCATGTCGATGGTCGACCGAGCCGCATGGATGGCCTTCAGCATCGCTGGGAAAATCTCATCTCCGTTGACCAGCGTTTGTACAGCGTTTGCCTCGAAAACCTGTCCTTGCGAATAGGCAGCCATGCTTCGCGCGAATTGTGGATCGGCCGCGTCAAAACGATGCGGCACGATCGATCGCAGCACACGTGGTTCGGGCGTGAGGTTTATGACTAGTAAGGTGAACAGGGAGGCTGCAATTGCCACTGCGACATATTTGAGAATGTCGAGGCAATGGGCAAACCCCCGTCCGGTCGGGGTCGCATTTCTGAAAGCCGATATCACACCGAAGCGTTCGGGCCGCACTTTGGTCGCCTTGCGTTTAGTCCGGTGACCTGCCGACAACCGAACTGTGGATCCGATGCCAAGAACTATTGAAATTGACGCGGGTTCCGCTTTTGTAAATCCGGCACGACCGAGTGGGCGCTACAAGAGGGAATGGGCGGCAGTGCTGAGTGCAGTCGAACGCGCAGTTTTCGGCGACGACTTGCGGTCGGCGGGTCGTCAGTGGGCGCCTTGGTATCCTTGGGTGGTAACCCGGAGGCTTGCCGCATGACAAGGTGATCATGGCGAACTGCCGCAACGCGCATTCAATGCGAGCGTGCTCGGCCCCTGGGCAGTGATCAATGCAACCACATCGTTTTTTGTGGCTATTGCCCACATGGGTCGCGAAATGCTGCTGCATGGCTTGCGTCCCCTGTCGTTCTTCACTGGCCACAACCAGACTTACTGGTCCCCGCCCCATTCCGGCCGTCCACAATCCGCACGCTTGGGACCTATTTCGTTCTCCACTTGGCTGCCGAGCGACACACAAAACACCGACAATCTAGACGGTCCACTGTTTCTGCTCATCTGGTGCGGCGCGCGAACTGCTTGCCTGGCTGGAGGCTTCCTGGTAGCTGGACGACCGCTCAAGGGGCAGGGCCGCATTACGCGCAAATTGCGTGTAGTCTCCTGACGATAAGGCCGACCTCGTGGGGGTGGGTGCCATTTACCATTCATTCACGACATTAGCGGATGCTCATAAGCGGACATGCTGTGTAGCTCTTACATGCCCTAAAGGCTTCGGCGCGGACCAAGCGCCGGGGCCTTTTAGCAAGCTGCCGGGCGTTTCGTCGGTCATCTGCTTTGGAAAATAGTTGCGCGAATGTAGCCCGGCTGGAACGCCGTGTTCCTTAGCCGACGCCCTGAATGCTTCGCGCACCGGCGAGGATGAGCGAGCACGGTCATCCCCGCGTCCTCGGGACCCGTGGCTTGGATCGCTGGAACAAAAGTTCCCGTCGCCAGTTGATTTCCTGAAGGGATCAGAACCCCGAAGGAGACGGGATGATGGTCGAAATTCTGGATTTTGAAGCTGCCAGAGCGCGTCAGCGCATCAACCGGGCCGATCGGTTGCTCGATCGCGCAAACGAACTGGCGGCGGATTGCGGTGGCGTCGCCATCAACCTGGCAATTTGCAACCGCATCCGAGTGGAACAGCAACGTGTGATCGATGCCCAAGCCCGCTTGGCCAAGCTCAATCCCACGGTACGATTCTGAGAGGAGCCACCGATGATCGTGAGCTTCAATCTTGAGGGCGTGAAGCACACAGGGCTCTATCGTGCCGCTCGACTTGAAATGCTTACCGAGAGAGTGCTCAGACAGATCAACGGCATCGATGACCAAGCTCGCAAACTTGAACAAGCGGCCGGCGCGTTGACCGAAGCAAATGGCGCCGGAACCAAAGTCGCGCGGAGCAGTTGATTCCGCGAAGGGCCGGTTTGGAAATTCGGAGACTTGATTACGAAGAAGGTCATTATCGGCGCCTTGGCGCTGTTCATGGCGGTGCCGACTTTTGCCTCGGCCACTGAAGTCAACGTGGTCGTTGCACCCACCATCGACATCATCATCGCCACCATCATCGGCCAGTGATAGTTTACAACGAAGGCGGTGGGCGTATGCACCGGCGACATCACCACCAGGAAGTGTTCTACGACAACGGCCATCGCGGGTGGCGTCACCGCCATCATCGCCGTCACCACGCGACCGTGGTCGCTACAACCTCGACGCACCGCCGCCATCATCATCATCATCCCGTCGTTATCGACAACGGCTACTGAGATGACGGCTTGGCTCCCCATGTGGGGCCGGGCCGTCATTTGCGGAGGCGCCACGTTCGGCAATGTCGCGCTTTCGCTGGTAATGGGAGATTGGCGTCATGACCCGGCCAAGTATATCGGTGTCCGACTGCGATGTCCTGCGCGGCGCCTTCGTAAAATGCATTATCGAAAAGAACATCCCACAGGACCGATGGCGTGACGAGGCTGCGCTTTTGATCCGCGACTATACGGATAGCGATGACGTAGATTCCAACTTGCTGGAATGGATCATACAGACCGGCACTATCTAGCTGTAGGCGGCGTCACCGGTCCTATCCCGTTTCACTGGATGAATCAGCTTTCTGTCATCTGGCCAGTGGAGGCTAGGAAATCCGTCAGGCCCCCGCTCCGGCCAGTGCGGCAAGCAGGCGGCGTTCGTTCATTTCACCGCGGTCGCGCCAGCAAGCTCGGCTATGAAATGCAGAATTTCTTCAATAGCATTCGGATCTGGTGGACCGATCTCGTGCGCGGGGCCCCGCCAACACTTCGTTAGCCTTAACTGCCCTGTTGATTGGAATGCGTTGGCGCCTGATGATAATTCAACATGGTGACCCACGCCATCCGCATTGCCATTGTCGACGACCATCCATTGTTTCGCGAGGGCGTAGCGCGCAGCCTCGGCGAGATCGGCGGTTTCGAAGTGGTCGGCG
>NZ_JBSPKY010000045.1:0-12754 GCF_053848025.1 Mesorhizobium sp. 128a
ACACGAGCTTCGATCTCGGGTTTCAGATCCGGTCCGCCAATGCCGTCCAGGGCGACTGCCGCCTTGATGGCCTCGCATTGCGGCCAGCTGCGGGAGAGCCGGTGCCATTCATCTGGTGCTCGAATACGAGATCCCGAAATGGGATGGCGACCTTTGCCAGCCCAACGCTTACGTGCCGCTCACGGCAGACGTGCTGGAACGCAAGATCGAACTCCTCCACAAGCACTTCGGAACGCAGCGCTCCAAGGACTGGTTCGACCGCGCGACATTCGCTGGGCTTGCAAGGTTATGCGGGATGGAATGCCGGGCACCCGAGCATTTCGCCGAGGCGTTCACGCTCCGAAAAGCCAAAATTCTCTAGCAGTTTTTCACGAATTCCCGCGCGAAAAAACTAACGGTGGATCAACGAACAAATCGCGCTAAGGGCCATTGAACTTGCCGGGCGATCTGCTAACAAATTCCTCTGTCGCCCTCGGGCGACGTTCCGCTCAAAAAAGACACTTCCAGAAGCGGCCAGCCATTCAAGGCCGACGGATTTTCATATCCATTTGAAGTTGGGGAAGCATCAACGTGGGCAAAGAAGAAATTGCTCGTGGATTTTCGCTCAGCGAAGCCCGGATCGGAACGGTCGAGGGTGGAGAATCCGGTGTTCTGGTGTGGAAATCCGACCAGTTGGTCGCCGTCCTTACCCAGATCGACGAAGCGGCCTATTGCACGAAAGGCAAATGGTTCCTTGAGACAGGCTTCGGGCTGCTGAGTGGTCAGCACAAAAACTTCGATACGATCGAGGAAGCGATTAAATGGGTGAGCGGATATACCTTCTCCGCGCCTGTTGCCGTTGCAGATTGATCGGCGGATTTCGCGGTGGCAAGGCGCCTTGCTCAGGTCCCGCGGACCTTTGCGACTGTGTCCTGATCAGCTTGTCAGACAAGCTTCGTTGACGTCCCAGGCGAGCCAAAACGGCGCGAGGACGAGATATTCGCCTTCCGCGTGCTCGAGACCCCGGATGCCATTCATGCACGGATATAACTGAATCTTCAAAGCTGAAAACTTCAAAGCTGAAAACGCGGCCCGCCAGGATTCACCAAGGCGGGCCGTCTAGTTGCTCGCGGTCACTCTCCAGCCAGAGTTCCTTCTGCGAAGAGATCGTTGACCTTGTAGGCGACTTCCGTCCGGTTGGTCGCCTTCAGTTTCTTCATGATGTTTCGGATGTGGACCTTCACGGTGCTTTCGCGCAGGTTCAGTTCGTAGGCGATGATCTTGTTCGCCTTGCCGCGTCGGAGCGCCTGGGCGACCTCAGCCTGCCTGAGCGTGAACATGCCCGTCAAAGGCCGCGTATCACAGTTGCCTGAATCTATCAGGTGCCGCATCGAAAGGACACTGCTCGCCGGGACGAAGATGCCTCCCGCTGCCGCAAGGTTGATCGCCTCGACACACACGTCAATCCCGACCGAAGTCGGAATGTAGCCGCGAGCGCCGCATTCGAGCGCCGTCAGTATCTGTGCAAGATCCTCGGTGTCGGCCAGGATAACCACTGGGACTGATTTGAACTCGGATGAGATATGCCTGATCTCGTCCGCGATGCCATGATCGGTGACCTTCCGGCCGCCGAGGTTGAAAAGTATGGCAGCGAGGGGAGGGGCCCCCCCCTTCTTCACCCGCCATTCTTCGATCGAACCCAGGGCGAAGACCGCCATGCCGAGTTCGTGGTCCTCCAGAGCCGACGCGAGACACTCGCGGTCTAGAGCCCTTCCGTCCAGGATGAGGAGGCATTGCCTACCTTCGTGGACATTTTCCGTTCCGCTCGCCGGAACTCCTGTCTGGTTTGTTGAAGTGTAATTGTGCAATCCTACCGTTGAACCCATACTAGTACCCGCCTTTCCCCAACGCGATCTGCCTTGTGGCGGTCAATAGAGCTAGAGCTCCGTCATTCTTTTGGATTGAACTTTGATAACCCCAGCCCACTTGAAAGCTTCAGGCTGGATTACCCCAGCTTGGAGCGCTTAGCAGTTCCTGACTGCCGCCACCTAGAACAGCTTGAACAGTCTATGAGGTATTTATAAGCAGTCTCTAACTTAGGTTAATTTTATAGAAATTTTTAAGTCTTCAAAAAGACGTAGCCAAGCTGACCCCAAGGCGCTGCGATTCCTTGAAGACGCAGGAATGGGACACCTTGCCAGACCTCTCGGACACATCATGCCGTCAGCCAAGCAGATCACTCCCAACCGCGAATGTTCGACCGGGTCTCATCCGTTAGGCGGAAGCAGTATCCGCTCGTATCCCTGACACATTACATCTTACCTCCAAAAGCTTCGTTGGGCTTCCAAAAGCATCGTTGACGGGGTATCTGCCAGGCTGGACATTGGAATGGCGGCGTCTGCTCAAGGCTCACGCGGCCTGTCTGCAGGGAAAACGCGGAGACAGGATAGCGGAGTCACTGCCCGCCCAACGGCTCCCCTATCGCTCCGCCCGGCGAACACGCGGTCACACCAGGTTTCAGAGACGTTTGATTTGGAAGGGCATGCGGAATCCGCTGGCACGGCGTGGCTGAAGTCGACAGAAATCAGCCGCCCAATACCCGAAAGCTTCGCGGACGTTGGATAGAGGCCTGGTCTCAGGCGTTTCCTTGCGGCTCAGCCTCGCTTAGCCACTGCACATCCAGAACTGTTCCGTCGGTCTGGATCACGGCTTCGAACGCGGCTATCAGCCTTTTGGCGGCTTTGCTGGCAATGTGGGACTCGGGGTACTTAGCCTCCACAGCCCTCGCACGCTCGTAAACTTCCTTGAGTTGCCTGACCTGCTTGGGGCCGAATGCGCGATGTACAACCTGAATGGTCATACCGCTTCTCCTCTTGGTGCCGGAACTCCAACGACCCGCCCGTTGCCCAGCGCTCCCGCGATTTCATCATTAACACAGGTTTTTAAAATTTGGCAGCAAAACAAGCTGCAACCGTAGTGTAAGATTACCTTTTTCTCTGGTCGAGGCGTTCTTTAGTAGACGTCCGCGGATTGAACGTCAGCACTTTGCAGGAGGTGTTGGCCGGATTGCGAAAGGATCGCCAGCGCTAAACAAATCGAGGTGTCCACCCAGCTTAGGGAGTACCTGCCGTGTCCTGCAGGTGCGGGCGTCAGGCTACGCCCTTTGGCTCTTGTCCGGCATACCCATCTGCCGAAAGATGAGCCGTCGGACGGCTTCGCGCGTCCGCATAATCCGCAGCCAAGCGGGAGGCTCGGTCAGCAATGCAAATGTCCTTGCCGGGGCTGCTGGTGGTCGTGGCCATTTTGATCGTTGCTTACTATTCCAGGGGAATACTTAGTTCCGAGCGCAAGTTTCGGCTCGCCGGTCAGAACCTTGACCTGATCTTCGGTAGGAAAGTGGCTCGACCAATTCTCGGCGTCGACCAGCAGCCTCCAAACCACTTCAGGGGGCGCCTTCACGCCGATGTCGTTGAGCGCGTAGAGAGCCGACGTTCCCGGGTCATGCCGCTCGGGCCAAATTACATGGTCGTACACGGGTCACTGCTCCTTCTTGAACAAATCCTGGAAGACGAGCTGGCCCCAAACGCGGCCGCGTGCGTGCACCAGCGCGCCACCCTCGTTGAGCTTTCCCAGCTTGACGGGTGCGAACCCGAGTTGTTTGGCCAAGGCCGCCACGGGAGCGGTCGCGTCCTCGTCGTCGCTCGACAGAAAGACGACCCGGTGGCCGCCCTCGACGATCGGATCGGCAGCCAGGGTGGCCGCAATCAGGTGATTGAAGCCTTTCACGAGCTTGGCGCCGGTGAACGCCTTCGCGACGAAGGCGGAGGACGGGAGACCGTTCAGCTCTTCAGGGACTGGAAACGCGTTCGTCGCGTCGATGACCGTCTTGCCTTCCCAGTTCGGCAGGGCCTTCGCAACCTCGCGGTGCTCCCCGAACGGGACCGCCAGGATGATTGTGTCGGCCTCGAGTGCATCCCGCAGCGACCTGGCGACAACCGTGGGTCCAATCGCCCGGGCCTGCGGCGCCAACGCCTCGGGCGGCCGGCGGCTCGCGACGGACACCTTGATGTTCTTACGGGCGAAGGCGCGGGCGAGGGCCTGGCCTACCGCACCGAATCCTACAATCGCATAGCTCATAATACTTCTCCGATCCGTGTTGATATTGATTCCCCGGCCTTTCAGATGGCCGAGAAGCCGCCGTCGACAGACAGCTCCAGCCCATTCACGAAGCTCGAATCGTCTGAAGCAAGAAACAGCGCGGCCGTCGCAATTTCCTCAGGACGCCCCATCTTTCCCCGCGGGATCAGGGATTCGAACATCTGCTTCGCCTCCTCTGTGAGAACCTGGTCCTGCATCGGTGTGGCGATAGGCCCCGGGTGCAGCACGTTTACCCGGATATTCCTGCCCTTCAGCTCGTTGAGCCACCCGCGTGCGAATGCGTGCAACGCCGCCTTGCTCGCCGCATACACGCTGTAACCGGGAAAACCTTTGATCGAAGCAACTGATCCGGTCATGAAGATCGACCCGCCATCGTTGAACAGCGGCAAGGCCTTTTGCACCGTAAACAGCGTGCCGCGCGTATTCAGGCCGAAGGTCGCATCGAAATGCTGCTCGGTAATCTCGCCCAGCAGGACCGCTTCACCGGTGCCGGCGCTCGCATACAGGACGTCGATCCTGCCCTTTTCCCGCTTAACTGTATCGAACAGGCGATCGAGGTCGTCGAGATTGGCCGCATCGCCGCGCACGCCGGTCACGTTCCGGCCAATCAGCCTGATGGCCTCGTCGAGCGCCTCCTGCCTCCGGCCCGTGATGAAAACGTAGGCGCCTTCTTCCACGAACCGCTTGGCGCTCGCCAGCGCCATGCCGCTCGATCCACCCGTGATGACTGCAATCTTATTATCAAGCTTTCCCATGACTTTTCCTTTCAGGCTCTGCTTTTGGGGAAGAACCCCGAGAGCCCGGAAGTAAGTCTGCCGGGGTCAGGCTTTGAGTGCGGAAAGGCGCACATCGGTGGTGCAAAATCGATCCGGCTGGACGCCTGACGCCAGTCCTGACGATCGGTGTCCGCCGTTCGGAATTCGGCCGTGCTTGTCGGCATGGGCTATGATGACCGCCCCGCGCCGCCTACATACGAGAGGCTGTTCAATGTGTCGGACACAGGCTTTGGAAGGCGCACCTTGCGGTGCGGGATTGCACCATGATCGACTGGGATGACGTTCGCTACTTTCTTGCCGTCGCTCGCGGAGGTTCGGTGCGGGCCGCCGCCGAGCGCCTCGGGGTGAACCACTCGACCGTGCTGCGACGCATCGCCCAGCTCGAGGAACGACTCGGGGCGCAGATGTTCGAAAAGCTGCCTTCGGGCTACCGCCTGACCGCTGCGGGAGAGGAGGTCCTCGAGCTCGCGAACCAGATGGAAGCGTCGTCGCACCAGCTGGAGACGCGCGTCTTCGGGCGCGACCAGAGCGTGCGGGGGCTTCTGCGGGTGACGCTGGCGCCGCCCCTCGCGACACATCTGCTGATGCCGGACTTCGCCGATTTCGCGCGTCTGCATCCCGACATCGAGATGGAAATCTCGTCGTCCGGTGAGCTGGCAAATCTGACCAACCGGGAGGCCGACGTAGCGATCCGCGTCGTCTACGACCGCAAAACCCTGCCGCTCAATCTTCACGGCATGAAGGGACCGGAGCTGTTCGGCGGCGTCTACATGTCCCGGGATCGACTAGCCGCGTGGCGTGCGGGCGCGCCTGATCCCATCCGGTGGATCGTCATAAGCATTCATGGAATCCCGGACTGGGCCAGCGAGGGTGAGGTTCGCACCACGGGGGTTCCATTCAGGACCACGGACGGTGAGGCGCAGATCGCTGCCGTACGGCAAGGGCTCGGGATGACGACAATGCCATGCTTCGTTGGAGATGCCGACCCCCTACTGGGGAGGGTGCCGGGTACCGACCTGCACATGTACGGAACGGTTTGGCTTCTCACACAGGGCGAGACACGCAAGACGAAACGCGTGCGGCTCTTCACCGAGTTCGTATCCCGCAGGCTCGCCGCGTACGCGCCGCTTCTCGCGGGGCTGTCCATATCGCGCGACTGACGCGCGGCAGGCCGCCGGCGGAAGCGGCCTGCAGGCGGCGCTTCTGAGTTAGTGGTGCAGATGCGACAATTGAAATCCAGGCTTGTGTTCGACGCCGGATAACAGCGATTCCGCCGACCGGAACATCTCTTCGAATTCCAGTTCGGTTTCAAACACCACACCGCCGACGCTGATGGCCAGGGCATCCTCGGTTCCTTTCGGCGCGAAATAGGCTTGCGCCACGCGCGCCCGGATACGCTCGCCGATCTCCTTGGCGTCGTCTTCTGTCGCACCGGGCAGAAAGACCCCGAACATGGACGTTCCGATGCGCCCCACTAGATCCTCCTTGCGCACCGATGACTGGATGGTCGAGGCTATGAGCCGCAAGGCTTCGTCACCCCAGCCCAGCCCGAAGCGCAGGTTGATGGACCTGATGTGTTCGGGATGAATGACCAGGAAGGCGCCAGATCTTGGACCGGACGAGTCCTGCCTGGTTGTTCTCCTGTCGACCATCGACGTGAAGACTGTGCGGTTCAGGCAGCCTGTCAGGCTGTCAAAGGTCGCCGACTTGTTGAGTTCTCTTCGATAGTGGCCGAGTTCGATCCGCTGCAGGCCAATGAACAGGAGAAGCGGGCAACCGATGATGACCGGCAACAGGATCGCTGTGACCATGCTGCGGCCGAACGGCGTCAACGCTTCCGAGAACAGAAGCAGATAGTTGAGGCCAATGGAGAGCAGCAAAATTCCCGCCAATCCCAGGGCGGTAAGCCATGCGACCTCTTTCCATTGCTGCGGCGAGCTATTCGCCATCGGTGTCATCATTAGTCAATCTCCCTCTTGATCGACTAGCATAGGCCAGGGTGCTGCACATTCAGTTTCGAGGAATCATACAATTTGAGTAATGGCGCAATCGCCTACCATCGGCCCGAAACCTGGCCTTCAAAGCAAGGCTGCGCTGGTAACGGCAGCGACACCGAATTGTCGGTTATTGTGGCGGGCCGAATATGCCCATCTCGGCGTCCTTGGCCACCGCCTCCGCCTTGCCGTAGATGCCGCTTGCCAAGGCCGTCGCCCAGCCGTTGGAAACAAGCCAGGCACCGACATCCTGTTTGCCCAGATTGCACGGTGCAGCAATGGCGAAACGATCGATCTCCGGCGGCACGACGCATTTAAGTGCCCGACCGCGCAGCCAGGAATTGAAAGCCGCCCGGGCACGTTGGCCGCAAGGCCAGGCGACGTCGCGAAACGAACAGGCCTTGTCCAGGTCGATGCCCTGGACCCCGCTGATGGCTACCGTGCGCCCCATGGATTCGAAGGTCGCCGAGGAGGTGGCAACCGGTTGGTACAGCAGGACCGCTGTCCAATCCTTTGGCATCCGCATCCCTGCAGGCGAAGCCAGGCCAAGGTCGCCGAGCGGCGGGCGCGGCTCTCCCCGTTCGATTTGCGCCGGGTCAAGCTGTGGCGGCGCGATAAGGTCCTGGGCAATCTTTCGTGCCCGTCCTCGCCATGGCGTATAGGCGACGGTCGCAACCGGTCGCATTGGCTGATTGTCGTCGACGGATTGACGTGGCGCTGGTACCGGCCGATCGGTGGGAAGCAGATCGGCGGCTCGGACGATCAACAAGACGCCGGTCAGAAGCAGCAGGCTCCCGAGCAACACCACCAAGCGATCGCGCCTCAGCCAGCCCATCAGCTCAAGCAGATCCCAAGGCGTCTTGCCCCTCAGTACCCCGACGTCGATTTGGCGACCAGTTTGAGCGCACCTTTTTGAACCTGATAAAATGGCATGGATCGTTCACTGGAGCCATCCGCCCGAAACCGGAACAAGCCGGTCGATCCGCGAAATCCGCTCCGATTCTCGAGCACCTGCTTGTTGAAGCCGTCGGGCCCGACGGAACTTGCAATGCCCGCTGTCAGGGCGACCATATCATAGGCGTAGGCGACATTGGGGTCGGCAGGATAATTGTAGGTCGTCTTGAAGCGGTCGGCGATTGGACCGGTTTCGTTTGGGTCGAGCGTGGCGATGTAGGATCCTTCAAACAGCGGCTCGATCGGATGCTCCAGCCAGCGGTTGGTTCCAACGACGGCGACTGCTTTTCCAGGAATGCCTTTCGATTTGAGCGCCGCTAGGATCTGCGACGGGCTATCGTCGCCGCTGGCGATGACGATGGCATCTGGAGCCTCGACAAGTGAGCCCATGTCATTGACTGCTTTTGTGCCGCCGTCACCGGCAGAATACGGAATGGTGACGGCGAGCGTCGCGCCATAGATGCTGAGGCTGTTGGCGACCCGCTTCTCAACCGCGCCGGCATTCGCGCCGGCCGCGACGAGCAGCACGAACTTCTTGCTGCCTTTGGCCGCCAGGCCGGCAGCGCCCGCGGCCGCACTGTCGGCCTCGTTGAGACGCACTGCATAGACGCCTGGACCGCCGGCGAAATTGTCGGCCAGCGCCAGCACCGGCGGCCGCTGCGATCCCGACAGCTTGGCTATGTGCTGAGCGGCAGCAAGCTCGACCGGGCCGATGACGATCTTGGTTCCGGTGGTGATCGCCTTCACCGCCAACTCGCTGGCGTGCGCGCTGTCGCCCTTGGTGTCCTCGACCGTGACCGTGAGCAGTGCGTTGCCAAGGTCGGCCATCGCTAACTTGGTCGCATCGAGCATCTTTCTGCCGCTTTCGCCGGTGGCTCCTGGGGCCGACAAAGGCAGCAGCATCGTGACCTTCGTCGATCCGGTGCCGAGCGATTGCGTGGCCTGGGCCGGGCTGGGAGCAGCGCCGGCGGCCGGCGCTCCAGGTGCGGCGATCGCCGCCGGATCGAGGGCGTCCGAGACGCTGCCTTTCGACTGGCAGCCTGACACCATAACCGCAAACGCGATCGCCCACGTCCACGAAGTGTGGCCCTGCCAGCCAGATACCATGATGCCTCCCCATATCCCGCCGGGTGTTTGTTCCGGTCTCATCCCATTCATCTTATGGCAGACTTGCCTCGCCGTCTTTGTATTTGCCGGACCGTGGTTTAGAGCAATTCCAGGAAGAGTGTGAAGCGGTTTTCCGTCCGGAATTGCGTCAAAACAAGGAGGTGAGCAGTTCGCCGTTTCCACGAAACGATGAACTGCTCTAACCGTCGAAGAGTCTTGCCCGGAGCGCCTTGATCACCTTGGCTTGACCGGCGCTTCGATAGTCGGCGCATTTCATGTATCGCGGCCCGGGCACGAACAGCCGGCGCACGCAAATCCGCTTCCCCTGGGCAGGGGCGCCGTCATCTCCTGCTGCCGGGAACGCGGAAAAGCCGAACGTCGCCACCGGTAGCGGACCGGCAACAGTGACGCCTTCCCTCGCCAGGATTGCACGCGCGCGCCGGCAGTAGCGGACAGAAAGTTCGGAGAACCGGGTTTCACCGTGCCCTGCGCGATATTTCATGACAGTGGTGCAGAGATCGCCTGCGGCAAGGCTGTTTGCCTGCGCCAGGTATCTGATGCCGAGCGCGATGTTGGTTGCAGGCGCGCCAAGCTCGTCGAGCGAACCGCGAAAGCCGAGCATTCGCGCCGTTCCCGGCATCACCTGCATCAAGCCGACTTCGCCATCGGCGCCGTGCACATCGGGATCGAAATCGCTTTCGATCTCCATCACCGCGTGCGCCAGCACCGGCTCCAGGCCGTAGAGCGATGCCTGGCATGTTGCGAATGCCTTGAATGTCTCACGCGTCCATTCCGGGGCAGCTTCACAGCGGGCTTGCCGCGTCAACGCTGATGGTTGTGGTCTTTCCAGGCCAGGTCGTTCCAGCCAGTTCGCGCGGGCTTGCGTGGCAAGCTGGCCAAAGCCGGTCAATGCGATCGCTCCTGCGATCGCCCTCGTCAATCGTGCACCGACCATCGGGTCAGCCAACCGGCACGGCCAGATCCCTTCCGGTCAGTTCATGTACTCGACCATGCGGTCGTGGAAGCATTCGCACTTGTTGAGGGTGTCTTCGTCCTTGTAGTTCGTCTTGAGATAGCCATAGGCCATGCCGCAGGCGACCTTGGCTTCCGATGCCCAGACGAAGGCGGGGCGCGAAGAGTTGATCCATTCCGAGCTGTTGGCGACGGCCACCGACTCGTCCATCAGCTTCACCACCTCGGACTTGAGATCGACGATGTTGTCGTTCAGCACCAGGTTCGACGTGCCGACCGTTCGGCAATAGTCGGCCACCGGCCCTTCGATGATGTCGGCGGCATAAGCTGTCGACCCGACTGCCAGCAACAGCGTCGCAGCGGAAACCAGCAGTCTTGCAGAACGTTTCATGATGAACTCCCCTCGATATTAGCAATGTATAACATGATCGCGTGGCCACGCGCCATGCCGTTAAACCACGTTTGCTGTTGTCGTATGCTGGGTCACGCCATCGTCGTAGAGCAGCGTGATCGTATTGGCCGCAGGGAGGTTCTGCAGCGTCGCGACATCGACGAAATTGGCGCCGCCGGTGGTGCCGTTGGCGTCGACGCTGAGTGTTCCCGTCGCCGCATCGTAGTTTACGAAGTCGCCGACATTGGCGCCGCCAGGTGCGGTGTCGAACAGAGACGTCAGGTCGATCTTGTCGCCCTCGCCGCCATTGAAGTCGGTGATAAGATCCTTGATATCGAGGTTTTCAAGCCTGAACGTGTCGGCGCCCGTGCCGCCGGTGAGCGTGTCACTACCGGCACCGCCGACCAGCGTGTCGTTGCCGGCGCCACCGATAAGAGTGTCAACGCCGCCTTCGCCTCTCAGCGTGTCATTGCCCAGTCCGCCCGCCAGGTAATTGGCTCCGACGTTTCCGAACAGATAGTCATCGCCCGAACCGCCGATCAGGCCTTCAATGCCTGTGAGGGTATCCCCGGTGGCATCGCCGCCGCCGATCGTCGCATCCGCCGGATTTGTCGAAAATGCCGCCGCATTTGCATGACCGTCGTCGGCCAGGTTAATCGAGACCGCCGCCAAACTGCCCGTATAGTCGACAATGTCGGTACCGGCCCCACCCGAGATCGTATCGGTATGCGTGCTGCCGGCGATCACGTCGTTGACCGTTCCGGCAAAGCCGGAGAGGGTGAAGGATCCGCCGGAGCTCGCGGCTACCTGATGGATGTCCAGCGATTGGGTTGCACTGACGTCTCCATCCCCATCGACCGCATTGACCTGAAAATGCAAGGTGGTGTCGGATGGCAGTATGGTTTGAGATACGTCGACCGCCGCCAACCTCATTTTTGCATCGGCATTGCCGGTTATCGAAATCAGGTTGAAGTCGATTGTCGGGTCGATGATGAGATGTCCGTTCACCACCGTGGCCGTTCCGTTCTGAGTCTGGTTGGTGACGGAATTGGTCGCCGTCCATGAAACCGAACCGGAGCCGTTGTTCACATTGAAATTGAGACTGCCTATGAAATTCGGATTGAGCGTCGGCGCGTCATTGCCGGCGGTCGCCGAGGTGTGGAACTCCATGGTGAAGTTTTCATTGGGGTCGATGAACTGGTTGTCGACGCCGAAGCCTTGCGTGGAAGAGTTGACGCCGTTGCCGTTGCCGGTGAATTCGATCAGGCCGTTCGGAGTTTCGAGGAACGGCGTCGGACCACCTGGCGACAATCCCGTCAGCGTCTGAGTTACCGTTGTTGCCGCATCCGGAGTGATGAGCGAAAATGTGTAATTGCCGTCAGGATGAACAGTCAGCGAATAGATGTCAGTTCCGCTGGAGGACTCCGCCAGCAGCACCGTCGTTCCGTCAGCCTGGACCGTCGTGGTGTAGCTCACCCCGGTGATTGCTGGCCCGGTAATGTTGAAGTGGTTGATGCCATCTGCTCCCGGAACCAATGCAAACGTCCCGTTGACCGTCCCAATCTCGTTCGGAATTGTGCCTGACATAAACGCGCCTAATGTCGGCACGTCGTCGGTGACGTCGATGGTGATGGTGTTGGTGATGGTGTTGCCGTTGGCGTCGGTGGCCTGGTAGGTGAAGGTCTCGACGTTGTTGACGGTGTTGGTGCCGTTGTTGGCATCGGCGCCGTCGACCGGCGAGGTCAGCGTGTAGCTGTAGGTGCCGTTGGCATTGAAGGTCAGCGTGCCGTGCACGCCGGTGGCGCTGCTCAGCAGTGCGTAGGTGTAGGGACCTGTGCCGCCCGACACATTGTCGACGACGGTGCCGGCAATGGTCTCTGCCGTGCTCGACGGGTTGGAGCCGATCGGCAGTGCCGCCTCGTTGACCGTCAGGTCATCGTTGGAAGCGGCCAGGCCGCTGTCCGACAGGTTGATGGTGAGCGTGGTCGTCGACAGGTCGCCGTCGCCATCCATGATGGTGTAGACGAACACGTCCGTCGTCGCCGAGGAGATGTTGTTGGCCGTCGACTGGTAGGTGTAGGAGCCGTCGGCGTTGAGATGCAGCGTGCCATGCAGGCCGGCGATGTTGGTGCCGGCACCGGTGGTCACCGCCGTCGTGGTGTCGGCGCCCGCGGCGCGCACGCCGACCACGCCGCCACCGGCGGCAAAGCCGTCGGCACCGGCCACGTCGTTGGCCAGCACGCCCGCCGCCGCCGTCACGGTCAGCAGCGCGCCTTCGTTGACGTTGTTGCTGTTGGCGACCGCCGTCGGCACGTCGTCGACGATGTTGATGACCAGATTGCCAGCTGGCGCCGGATCGCCGTCGGCGTCGGTCACCACCACCGCGAAGCTGGTGCTCGACGGATCGGTCAGCGTGTTGTCGA
>NZ_JBSPKY010000046.1:0-11857 GCF_053848025.1 Mesorhizobium sp. 128a
AACCCTGGACTTCGAAACGCCGGCCGATAGGCTACAGAAGGTGTTGCGATGACCGGTTGAACCCACCGGCGCAAAGCTGCCGTTCGCGTCATGGAGACGGGCGTCGGCTTCGGGTCAGATTTGTCCCTGCCCACTGGTCTTTGCAACAGAGATACAGGTCATCACGCCCAACACCGTAGAAGGTCGCGGGGTTTCCGAGTGGGAGGAAAGGCGGTAGCGCTCTTCCGACAAACGCCCGCGCTGCGTGTCGACCGGGTCAGCAACGCCGCGGAATCGGCTCCGCCAACTGTCTCGTGATCTCGCGCGACGTCACTTCTATTCGGCCCTCAATTGTGGAACTGGCCGGCATCCGCTTTGAGGCCGCAAACGGACATGAAGTGGATGCGTCTGATCATACTCAAAACTGCCTGCGCGTGTGGTTAGACCTGGGTACGGCGTCAACCAAACGCCGGTAGCAAAACGCCTTAGGCTGCCCCCGCGCTATTCCACCGCGCAGTCCCTCTTTTTGTTTTGCTCGAGCTGAAATAAGCATTCGTCGCAAATTCAGTGTTTATCTGGCCGTCGTCTCACTTCGAGGCGGTGGGAGCCGCAGATATCAAGTCCGCGGCTTGAGGCGAAGCGATCCACCATGGCTTGCGGCAACAAGGTTAAGGCACCCATCTGAAAACGCGATGGATCGCGTATGGAATTTATATTGGGCTTAGATTGCTTCCTGGGGCCTTAATCAAGTCGACGTCGAGATTGATCTCATTGCGACGAACACGCTGGGACGAGCAGTATATGAAAATCGTGGACATCGTTTTGGCACCGGGTACCGGTGCATTCTTCTATGACGATCAGGCCGCGATCAGGGCCGGCGCTGCACAAGATGGCTTCCTATATGTTGGCGAGCCGATGACGCCTGGCCTCACAGCCATCAGGACACCTGCGTCCTCGCTTAGCATAGGGCTCGTCCTTTCTGACGAAACGGTCGCCTGGGGCGACATGATGAGCGTCCAATACTCGGGCGCTGGCGGCCGCGATCCGCTCTTTGAAGCTGAAGCCATGTCCAAGTTCGCCAGAGCAGTTATAGCGCCCAGAGTGGCGAATGCAGACCTATCGTCATTCCTCAGGGCCTGCACAACGGTGCTCGCACCAGTCGAGGCCAAGCGCCTACCTCTCGCGCTGGAATATGGTGTAAGCCAAGCGCTTCTGCGCGCCGCTGCCCATGCAGGCCGGAAGACAATGGCCGAAGCTGTTTGCGACGCTTTCGACCTTCCCCTGCCCTCCCGGAGTGTGCCGATTTATGCACAGAGCGGTGATGCGCGCGAGATCAACGTCGACAAGATGATCCTAAAAAATGTCGACGTTCTTCCGCATGGCCTCATCAACTCACGACAGAAGTTCGGCGTTGGGGGCAAAACCTTCCTCGCGTTCGTCGAATGGGTTGCGGCGCGGAGCCAGCAAATTGGCCGGCCAGGCTACCGGCCCACCCTCCATTTTGACGTTTACGGTTGGATCGGCCTAGAGCTCGGCCTCGATCCTAAGGTCATTGCTGACTTCATTTGCCGCGTCGCAGACACGGTTCCTGACTTTACTGTGAATATTGAATCTCCAGGCGATTTCGGATCGACGGACGCGCAGGTCGATAACTACGCCCGTATTGTTTCGATCTTGGATAGCCGAGGTTCCAATGCCCGCATTGTGGTCGACGAGCGTTGCAACACGCTTGATGACGTACGGCAGTTCGCTGAGGCGCGCGCCACTCATCTGGTGCAAATCAAGACGCCTGATGTGGGCTCGCTTGCAGACACCGCTAAGGCAGTGTTGATCTGCAAGGAAAATCACGTGGGAGCCTATGTCGGGGGCAGTTGCACCGAAACCGATCTGTCCGCTCGGGCAACCGTCCACGTGTCAGTAGCAACTCAGGCCGATATGATGCTGGCGAAACCCGGAATGGGGGTCGACGAGGGTATCTCAATCGTCGGCAACGAGCAGAGCCGCCTGCTTGCCCTCCTCGAAAGGCGGCGCTCCCAACAGCTGCAAGACCCTGCAATCACAAGGGTGGTGCTGCGGTGATGCAAGCGTTGTCAGGAATCACCGTCGTCGCAGTCGAGCAGGCAGTCGCTGCGCCATACGCGTCTTCGCGGCTCGCCGATGCCGGGGCGCGGGTTATCAAGATCGAACGCCCGGAAGGAGATTTTGCCCGCAATTATGACAGTCTCGTTCAGGGGCAAAGCGCATATTTCGTCTGGCTGAACCGTGGCAAGGAGTCGGTCTGCCTCGACCTCCGAGCGGACGCCGATCGCGCACTGCTCGAGGCTCTCGTATCGTCTGCCGACGTGTTCATTCAGAACCTCAAGCCTGGCAGCATCGACAAGCTCGGTTTCGGGTCGGTAAGACTTCGTGCCCGGTATCCAAAGTTGATCACCTGCGATATTTCGGGGTTCGGGGAGGGTGGCGATTACTCGCATCTAAAAGCCTATGACCTCATCGTCCAGGCGGAAAGCGGGTTAGCGAATATAACGGGGACTGCAGAGGGCGCGGCAAGGGTCGGCGTGTCTGTGTGCGATATTTCTGCAGGTATGACCGCGCACAGCGCAATTCTCCAAGCCCTATACGCGCGGGCCACCACAGGAAAAAGCAGTTCTATCCAGGTCTCGCTTTTTGATTCCGTGGCAGACTGGATGAATGTTCCGGTCCTGCAACACGACTACGGAAATTATCGCACCCAACGTGCCGGAGTAAACCATCCCTCTCTTGCGCCCTATGGAGCGTACTTATGTGCCGACGGCAACGCAGTAATCTTCTCGGTTCAAAATGACCGCGAGTGGGTGAATTTCTGCTCAGACTTCCTGAAAAGGCCCGAGCTAACCAGGGCCTCGGGTTATGCATCGAACATGGATCGGCTTGGTAACCGCTCCGCCCTTGATAAGATTGTTCAAGCACGCTTTTCGCAACTCACGAGCGACCAAGCGATGTGCGAGCTCGAAGCCGCAGGTTTGGCTTATGGCAGATTAAATGACATCGCCGCCGTATCCGAACACCCGCATATTCGGAGGGCCGTCGTTGAAACCCCGGGCGGGACGATCGACGTTATTGCTCCAGCTGCAATCTTCAACCATGATCCCGTGGCATTGCGCCCGGTTCCGGCCCTGGGTGCCCACACGGCGTCAATTCGCCACGAATTTTGCACGCAGCATTCTACGGCTGGAGCCAAATAGCGTGAGCGGTGTGGGGAAGCCTCTGGCTGTCACGCCGTCCAGCGAGCCTCGTTGGCGTTCGTTGCTTTTTGTGCCCGCTCACTTGCCGAAGTTCGTAGAAAAGGCCCACGAACGTGGGGCTGATGCGATTGTTCTGGATCTCGAGGACTCGGTTCCATTGCCGTCAAAGGCTGAGGCGCGCCAACGGCTTGGTGACAGCATCGCGAAGGTCGGCCGGGATGGAGCCGCGGTCTTTGTGAGGGTCAACCAAGGCATGCGGGCGCTTTGCGCCGATCTTGATGCCACAGTTGTGTCCGGCGTTACCGCTATAGTTCTGCCGAAAGTCGAATCGGCCGAGTGGGTTGTTGAGATTGAGCGGGAGATCCTGGCGCTCGAGAGTGAGCGTGGCCTGATACCGGAAGGTATACGCTTGGTAGTCCAAATCGAAACTCCTGCTGCGCTGCCGCGGCTCACTGCCATAGCAACAGCGCATCCCAGGTTGGTCGCCATGGGCCTCGGTCCAGAGGACTTTAGTGCGGCGGTAGGCGGTCAACCTACAGCGGATCTCCTGCTTGGCCCAAATCTCGCGGTACTCTTTGCAGCGCGGGCGGCGGGCTTAATCCCACTTGGCTTCGTGGGCAGCATTGGTGATTTCGCCGATCTTCCGAAGTTTCGCGATACAGTGCGACGTTCGAAAGCCTTGGGCTTCGCCGGTGCTTTCGCCATCCATCCGGCCCAGGTTGTCCCCCTCAACGAAGAGTTCGCTCCACTGGCAAACGAGTTAGAATGGGCAAGACGCGTTATTAGCGCTGAACAGGAAGCTAAGTCTCAGAATTTAGGCGCGTTCACAGTCGACGGAAAAATGATTGATGCTCCCGTCGTTCGCCGCGCGAGAGCGCTTCTCGCCTGGGGACGCTGAAAGCAACCTTGCTACCTGGTCCATTGCCGTTCTGCCCCCTTCCTCCCCATCTGATTCCGAGATAGTTTCCTGGATGTAAATTTCCGACAAGCGTTGCGGGTAGGTCGCTTTTAAGTGGAATTCAGACAGCTCAAATATTTCGTAGGAGTGGTCGAGGCCGGTAGCTTCACGAAGGCTGCTGCCATGCTCAACGTCGCACAAAGCGCACTCAGCCTCCACGTTCGCCAGTTAGAGGAGGAGTTCGGATCTCAGCTGCTGATCAGGGACCGGAGTGGTATCAGCGTCACACCCTCTGGTGCAAAACTACTTGAACGTGCACGCACAATCCTGAACGAAATCAGGGTCACCAAGATCGAGATGAGCAGTACGGCCGCTTCGGGCGAAGTGACGATTGGCATCCCATCTGGAGCGGCGCGTGTGCTTTCAGGGCCCTTATTGGAAGCTGTGCGCAGTGAACTCCCACTTGTGACCTTGAAGATGGTCGAAGGAATGACCGGCCCTCTTGAGGAGTGGATGGCTGCAGGACGGTTCAATCTGGCAATCCTTTACCGAACCGCCGATGCCATTGCAGGCCTTCCGATATTGGCGAGAGAAGACTTCTGCCTCGTTGCCCCGCCCAATCTACCCCCTTTCCCCGATGTGGTAGCACTATCGGACCTACACGCTTTCCCGCTTGCGGTGCCAATGCGCACCAACAATGTCCGGCGTTCGGTCGCCGATGTGGTGGCTCAACATGGCTGCCGCCTTGACGTGCGGTTTGAAGTAGACTCGTTGTCGACGATCATCAGCATGGTCACTGAAGGCAAGGCCTATTCCATCCTCACACCTTCAGCCATCCACAAGGAAGTCCAGCAAGGGCTGGTCCATATGGTCAGGATCGTCGACCCAGTCATCACCCGCTCGGTGGTGTTAGCCGTGAACCCCAAGGATGAGAGTTCGCCTTCTGTGTCCGCGGTCCGCAAACTGATCCCCGGGATCGTCCGAGAGTTGATTGACAGCGGGCACTGGCTGGCAAAGGCTCCTACTGAGCCGGCGAGCGTACATTCCTGATACGGCCCGATCTCGTTTCCAGATGCCAATCGGCAAAATTCCATATTTGACCCCAAGCCATGGGCGGGATGTAAGTGACAGGACCGGTCCGGCTGGCGTGCCGTATCAGCCCTCACTTTTCAACCGGAGCTATAGATGTCAGAAGCCAGGCGGTATGAGCTCTTCATAGACGGCATATGGCGTAGCGGCGGCAAAGGCGACATTCCGGTTATCAACCCTGCTACCGAGCAGGCGTTCGCATCGGTCGCTTCCGCATCGACGAAAGACCTTGATGATGCCTTGGCCGCCGCCGAGCGAAGCCGTTACGCTTGGGCCGCGCGACCTGCCCGCGAACGGGGTGCTCTCCTTGTCGCAGCCGCACGGATCCTTGCCGCAAGAGTTGACGAGGCCGCCAAGGCGCTATCCGCCGAACAGGGCAAGACATTGGCCGAGGCAGCAGGCGAATACCGACGCGCGCTCGAAATGCTGGAATGGAACGGTGCTCAAGCAGAGGAGCTTTGTGCGTCAATTCCGATGGATTCCGGCCGCACGCTCGTGCCTGAGCCGCTCGGTGTGGTCACGGCCTTTACACCATGGAATTACCCGGCGGTCCTGAACGCTCGGAAGCTCGGTGCCGCATTGGCTGCAGGATGCCCCGTCATCCTCAAAGGTGCTGAAGAGACGCCTAGTGCCAGCGTGTTTATCGTCCAGGCTTTTCATGAGGCGGGCGTTCCCGCTGGCGTCGTCAACCTTGTGTTCGGAGTGCCAGCAGCAATTTCGGAGCATCTGCTCCGTTCCCCCATAATCAAGGTCCTGAGCTTCACAGGTTCCACGGCGGTCGGGAAACATCTTGCTAGGCTAGCCGCTGACAACCTCCAGCGTTGCGTCCTTGAATTAGGCGGGCATTGCCCAGTGATTGTGTGTGAGGATGCGGATCTAGAAGCCGCGGCCATGGCGATTTCGGAATACAAATTTGAATGCGCTGGTCAAAGCTGCAATGCGCCGAGCCGAATCCTGGTCGCGCAGCCGGTTTACCAGCAGTTCCTAACTCGATTGGTAGACATCGCGAAATCGATAAAAGTCGGCCCTCCTGATGCGCCGGGCACCGAAATGGGGCCAATGGCGAACGGCCGCAGGATTGAAGCTTTAAACCGCCTGACCAAGGATGCCGTCGGAAAAGGCGCACGGATTGAAATCGGCGGTACCAGATTGGACCGTGAAGGTTTCTATTGGCCACCGACAATTCTAACCGACGTGCCTTCGAACTCGGGTATTCTGCATGAAGAACCCTTCGGTCCGATCCTCACTGTGGCTCCGTTCAACACAATTGCAGACGCTGTCGCTGAAGCCAACGACACCGAATATGGTTTAGCTTCATATTGCTTTACGTCGTCCGAGGAGACCAAACAGCTGTTGGCAAGCAGTCTGGCGGCTGGCGCCGTCAGCATCAATCTCCTTAAAGGCGTCGCCGCTGATGCGCCGCATTCGGGCGTCAAGCAAAGCGGCTACGGCTACGAAGGGGGTGAGCACGGAATGCGGAGCTTCCAGAATTTGAAACTGGTAAATGGACTGGCTGCCCTTGAGCGGTAAGCGCACGTATACCTCGATCCGGGGTGAAGACATTGCGCAGAGCGTCGCTGACGCCCTGCAATATGTCTCGTACTACCATCCTCCCGACTACATCCACTATCTCGCCGCGGCTTACCGTGCCGAGAAGAGTGCTCCCGCGAAAAATGCTATTGGGCAGATTCTGGTCAACTCGCGCATGGCCGCTTTCGGCCGGCGCCCAATATGCCAGGACACGGGCCTAGTCGTGGTCTTCGCCAAGGTTGGAATGTCGGTTCTTATCGACGCAAAGGTTTCCTTCGTAGAGCTTATCAATGAGGGCGTCAGGCGAGCCTACCTCGATCCTGACAATCCTTTGCGTCCCTCCGTCGTAACCGATCCGCTGGCCGGACGGACGAACAGCCGGGATAATACGCCAGCGATCGTCCACGTTGAATTGGTGGCGGGCAGCGCCATCACATTTACGATCTCTGCAAAGGGTGGAGGCTCTGAAAATAAGGCCCGTTTCACGACGCTAAATCCAGGCGCCTCCGTCGCTGATTGGGTGGTCGAAACCGTCGCCACGATGGGGAGCGGCTGGTGCCCACCGGGGATGATGTCGGTTGGTATTGGCGGCAGCGCTGAAAAGGCGATGCTCCTTGCCAAGGAGGCAATGAATGAGCCGATCGACATGGCTGACCTCATTGCACGCGGCGCCTCGTCTCCGGAGGAGGCTTTGCGCCTCGAACTGTTCGAGAGGATCAATGCCCTAGGCATAGGCGCCCAGGGCCTCGGCGGTTTGACCACGGTTGTGGATGTGAAAGTCGCGACCTATCCGACCCACGCTGCGTCAAAACCAGTCGCCCTAATCCCGCAATGTGCAGCAAACCGCCATGTTACGTTCGTCCTCAACGGATCTGGCTGCGCGGTCTTCAATCCGCCAGACCTATCCCTGTGGCCTGATATCGGGCCCGATGACATAAGCCCTAAGAACGTCAGACGTGTGAACCTCAACACCCTGACGAAGGATGAGACCCGGCAATGGCAGTGTGGCGAGACGCTACTGCTGTCTGGCAAGCTTTTGACAGGCCGGGACGCTGCCCATAAGCGCATCGCAGAGTTTATTGATGCGGGCCAGCCGCTTCCCGTCAACTTTGCCGGGCGGGTAATTTATTACGTCGGTCCCGTGCGAGCCGTTGGAAGCGAAGTCGTGGGACCTGCCGGCCCAACCACGTCAAACCGGATGGACGGATACACCGAAAAAGTCCTTGCTGCTACCGGGCTTCTTGCCATGGTTGGCAAAGCTGAACGTGGCCCAGCCGCCATCGAATCGATCGTCAGACATCAGGCGCCCTATATGGTAGCCGTAGGCGGGGCGGCGTACCTCATTTCGAAATCTATCAAGTCTGCCCGCGTCATAGCGTTCGAAGACCTTGGTATGGAGGCTATCCACGAATTCGAAGTTCAGGATATGCCAGTGATCCTCGCAGTCGGCGCGGCTGGCACGTCTATCCATGACTTAGGCCCCGCCGAATGGCGCAAGCGCATGGCAGCTGACAGCATTGCACGCATCATCGGTGTTTGACCGGATTGATGCACGCTCAAATATCTTCTGGATCCTCAACAGGGACGGCGAACGTTGCCTTGACCCGGTCGACGACCACCATGGTCTTCAGGCTCTTAACGTGCGTGTTTTTATAGAAGAACTCGCGCGTGAATTGCTCATAGTCCTCCATGCTTCGGGCAGTGATATAGAGTACGAAGTCTGCCTCACCGGTTATATAGAAACCCGTCGCAATCTCGGGTGAGGATTTGATATCCCGCTTGAACTTGTCGATGATATCAGCACGTTCCCTTTCCAGGGTTACCATGACGATCATCTGGATCGGTCGGCCGACGGCCTTGGCCGATATGATCGAGACGTCTGCTTCGATAATCCCTTCCGCCCGGAGCCTCTTAAGACGACGCTGGCATGCCGTGGCAGAGAGTCCAACCTTGTCGGCAATGACATCGGAGGTCAAGCGGTTGTTCCGTTGAACCAATTCCAGGATACGGGCATCGATCCGGTCATATTTCATCTACGGTGGTCTCGGCTATGGCTGGCTCTCCAACCTCCCATGCTGGATACCACAGCAGAAGTCAGATTTTCAGTGTTTATAGAGGCTATCCTGCCGGCAATGCAACGCGCTAGCGGTCTCAGCCGCCTGCGTGGGAAAACGCAGTATTGACCTCACTTTGAGAAACGCTGCATCGCAATGACGCTACGCGCAGGAACACTGCAGGCTTTCCCCTCAGATCGGCGAAAACGAGTGCCCATCTAACAGTACTTTATCGGCCATAACCAACCCGCCTTCGTTCGCAGTTTTCGCGAGCAGGCTGCAACAGGGTTTCAAATGGCCAGCAAACTCCCGTCTCATGCCGAATACGTCATCATCGGAGGTGGCATTATCGGACTCTCTATAGCCTATCACCTGACCCGCTTAGGTCACAGGGATGTGTTGCTGCTTGAGCGAGATCAGCTGACTTGCGGTACCACGTGGCATGCCGCGGGTCTCGTGACCCAGCTCCGTGCCAATGAAACGATGGCCAAGCTCGCGCAGTACTCGGCCGAGTTGTTCCGGGATCTCGAGAACCTGACGGGTCAGGCGACAGGCTTCCGTCAAACCGGCTCCATCACTGTCGCTGCAACCCAGGACCGGCTTGAGGAGCTCAAGCGCGGCTCATCGATGGGGCGCTCGTTTGGACTGGACGTGGAGATGATCAGCGCTGCGGAAGCCCTACGCCGTGTTCCTCTGCTTGACGTCAGTGATGTTCTTGGTGCCGCGTGGATTGCATCTGACGGCATGACCAACGCGATAGACACCGCGCGGGCTTTCGCCATCGGCGCCCGCCAGGGCGGTGCAACGATACTCGAACGGACCCCCGCCAACCGCATTCTGGTCGAGAACGGACGCTTTGCGGGCGTAGAAACTAGCCAAGGGACGGTCCGAGCTGAGAAAGCGGTTATCAGTACCGGACTGTGGACACGAAACGTGGCAGCTGATCTCAATTGGTCAGTGCCATTACAGGCTGCTGAACATTTCTATGTGGTGACGGAAGCAATTCCCGGCCTCCCTCACGACCTGCCGACGATACGTGACATGGACGCCCGCGTTTATGCCAAGGCTGACGCAGGCAAACTGCTCGTAGGCTTCTTTGAGCACGAAGGGAAACCTTGGGGTATGAATGGCATACCCCAGGGTTTCAGCTTCGACTCGCTGCCAGAGGACTTGGATCATATCGAACCCTACCTCTCCGCCGCGATTGAGCGCATGCCTGTATTGGCAAACGTTGGTCTTCAACTGAATTTCAACGGCCCTGAGAGCTTCACGCCGGACAACCGCTTTCATCTTGGTCCGGCACCTGAAATTCAGGGGCTTTATGTCGCCTCTGGATTCAATTCCTGCGGAATCGAGTCCTCGGGTGGGGCAGGCAAGGTCATGGCAGAATGGATGTCGACGGGCCTGCCGGCCGGCGACTGTTGGGAGATGGACGTTCGCCGGTCCATGCCCTTCCAGCGGAATAAGCGGTACCTCTACGACCGGATAGTCGAGGCGGTTGGTAACCTCTGGACACTTCATCTGCCTCACAAGTCACCGAAGACCGCGCGCAACGTCCGCGTGTCTCCCCTGCACGACCGCTTGGCCGCCGCGGGCGCGAATTTTGGTGAAAGTGCCGGCTGGGAACGGGTCCAATGGTTCGGCGCTCCCGGGTCTCCAAATGAAAACCATGCGACGTTCGGGCGTGACGAATGGTTTGAACGCAGCGGCGCTGAGCATACAGCCACCCGCTCTGCCGTGACCCTTTTCGACCAAACTTCGTTTGCCCACATTCTGGTTCAAGGACCTGACGCCCTTGCACTGCTCCAGCGACTCTCTTCCAACGATGTAAACGTACCGCTCGGCAGGGTTGTCTATACCCCGTGGCTGAACGAGCGGGGCGGCATGGAGTCTGACGTCACGATCGCGCGTACCGGCGATGAGGAATTCCTCGTCGTCACAGCGGCAGTCCAACGCACCCGAGACCTCGCCTGGCTGCGTTTGCACGCCAAGGGCGCCGGCCACGTCGCGGTGGTCGACGTGTCATCCGCTTATACAACTCTCTCGGTCATGGGCCCGCAATCGCGAGAATTGTTGGAGCGAGTCAGCCCGGCCGATTTCTCCAATGAGGCATTCCCTTTTGCAACAGCCCGTGAAATCGAAGTGGGCTACAGCTTGGCACTTGCGTTCCGCATGACGTTTGTCGGCGAGCTTGGCTGGGAACTGCACGTCCCAACGGAACAGACGTTGGGGGTCTACGACGCGTTAGTGGCCGCCGGCGCCGATCTTGGTATGAGTCACGCGGGGTATGTTGCGCTCAACACACTGCGTCTAGAGGCGGGCTACCGGGACTGGGGCTCAGATGTCGGTGATGAAGACACCCCACTGGAATCGGGACTGGCATTTACGGTTGCCTGGAACAAGTCCGAGGATTTCATCGGCCGCGCTGCCCTTGAAGCCCAGCGCGGCCAGCCATTGCTTCGCAGGCTGGTCCAGCTCGCCGCGCCCGATGCCAAGGCTTTGATGTTCGGCACCGAGCCAGTTTGGCGGGACGGAAATCTCGTCGGATACCTGCGCTCAGCTGGTTTCGGCCACACTGTTGGGTGCGGCATCGGCATGGGATACTTGAAATCGGATACGGGGGTTACGGCGGCGTGGCTGTCTTCAGGGTCGTTCGAGATCGAGATCGCCGGCGAGCGCTATGCCGCAAAAGCTTCCCTGCGTCCGTTCTTCGATTCCGGCCGAAGCCGGGTCAAGGGCGAGCGGCGTGATTCCAGGGAGTTGATCGCGCCAGAGATCCTGAAGGCCTGAACCTCCAACCAGTCATGCGGGTCGTCTTTGCACACGCTGCACCCAGAGCGACCAACCGGCCGCCGAGCTCAAAAAGCTCGCCCGCCATCCCGCCGGTTTATACTCTGCGCCTGCTGTGTCGCGACCCAAGCTGGTGATGCTGCTTGTCTCGGAGTTCGATCATTGCCTTGCCGACCCTTTCGATCGTGTCGCTGTGGTCTCCAATCATGGCAAAGGACAGCTTGCTCTGCGTGTTTCAGAAATTCGCGGACACCCATTCCGCTAATTCGCGGACAGCGATTTCAGTAATTACG
>NZ_JBSPKY010000047.1:0-11797 GCF_053848025.1 Mesorhizobium sp. 128a
CGCGACTTAGTGAAACTGCTGTCCGCGATTTAGCGGAACGACTGTCCCGTTTTTGCGAAATACGCAGGTGGAGGGTTGAACACCGCCTGGAACATAAGCGCGCAGGGGGGTTCTTACGGAAGTCGTACATTCGGCCGCTTAGCTGAAAGCGCCCATGGCGGGCTGGAATTCGTCTGATTTATCCGGAGCTCAATGCGTTGCCCGCTGGGCTCAAGGCCGGCGTGCTGTTGGAAGCGGGCTTCGATCGGGCCGCGCCCAATCAAGCCCGCCTGATTTCTTCCTGGGCCTATGATAGAGCGGTCGCATCGGGCTGACAGACCTAATCGATAACCGCGCCGTCGATGTTTACTGCTACGAGCCCGGCTACACTTTCGTCGAAAAGCTACAGACCCTTTCCACCAAATTTCGCCAGCAGCAGGCTTCCGGAGAGATGCCTGTCAACTTCATGCGTCACTACTATGACGTCTCCTGTCTTCTGGACGACGATGGCGTCCAGGCCTTTATCGGCAGCCCGGCATACCGCGCACACAAAGCCGATCGGTTCCGAGGCGGGGATGAGCCGGACCTGCGGCGAAACTAGGCCTTTCGCCTCAGCGAGCCCACGACCCGGCAGATCTACTCCGACGCCTATGAGCGAACTCGCGCCCTCTACTAAAGGGACCGGCCTTCGCTCGACGCAATCCTCACTCAGCTGGACGCGCATCTCGATCGATTGTGATCCCATGAGGGTTGCTGCGCATGCCTAAAGTGCATCCAGAACTGTGAGGCGCGGCTGACTCCGGGTCAGCGTAGGCGCAAGCACGCCAGCACCCATTGGTGCGCAGTGTTCCGAGAATCCGCCGCACTATCGGGCATTGATAATCAAGGCCCAAGCAAAGGGGCAACGTGGCGCCGCTGGTTCCATCAATGGCATCGGCCTCCAGCCTGCCTCGTATCACGCCGTCACGACTATGGACTCTCTGCCCGGATCGACGCATTCTTCTCCCGGGGGGAATGGGCTTGGACAGATCCCGGCACGACAATCGGCTTGACCACTTGCGAAAGCGTAACGCCGCGAAGCGGACACGCGCCCGGCGTTGGGCACCCGTTCCACAGCGGCTGATCTTTGTCAGTGTGGCTGCCGCTGGTGCGTTAGCCTTCCTGTCGGCCATGCAGCAAAGCGACCGCCTGCCCGAGATCAGTCTGTCGAATCTAACCCGCCCGAGCCCCCCAGCGATCGCCGGGGTCGCCTCCATCGTAGATGGCGACACGATTGAGATCCACGGCCAGCGCATTCGCCTCAACGGGATCGATGCGCCTGAGAGTAAGCAGTATTGCGACGACGCAAAGGGGTTCGACTATCCCTGCGGGCGCCGTTCGGCCGAGGCGTTAGACGCGTTCCTGGCGACATCGAGGCCAGTTCACTGCCGGTTCGTCTCCTGGGATCGCTACGACCGATTTGTCGGCGATTGCCTGCGCTCAGATGGTGCCAACCTGTCCGCCTGGATGGTCGAGCACGGCCAGGCCCTGGATTGGCCCCGCTACAGCCACGGCGCGTACGCACAGCAGCAAGCGAAGGCGGAAGCTATGAAGATCGGCATATGGGCCGGCAAGTTTCAGGCGCCCTGGGAGTGGCGAGCGGAGCATGCAGATGGCGCGGCGCCGTCGAGCCCACCACAAGGCATCGTCAGCCGCAGGCTGCTCGCGCAGAACGGCTACTCGTGCGAGCCGCGGCGGACATGCCCTCAGATCAGCTCATGCGGTGAAGCAAACTGGTATCTCGCAAACTGCTCATGGGGAGGCAAGTTGGACCGAGACAAGGACGGTATCCCTTGCGAATCGCTCTGCTAGGGAAAGCTCGTCGCCTGACTTGGCGACCCGGGCTGCCGCCCTTTTCAACTCGCGTAACGAGGAGGGAGAGAGCCGGCGATGGAGGCAAGGGCGGCGGGCATCAATCCGCACCAACCCTTTTGCGATCCCGGAGCATGCCAAGGTGTCTGGCGATGCTCTTTGGCATGGTGGGTAAGCTACCTGCCGCTGGTCTCCGGCCAGTGGCCGCAAGAAGGCGAGGACTTCAGCCGGGCCAGCCGGGGCTTGGTGAAGCATCGCGGGCGCCCGTCTCGAGCCCGATCACCTTATCGGAATCATCCGGGTAGTCGGCGGCGGCTGATGATGATCGGAAGGTCCAGGCCGCACTCTCATTTCCTCAAGCAACCGGCGCGCGCCGTCGATCTTGTCCAGGGTCCAGAGCATGAAGCGGCTGTCGACATGGATGCTGCGATTGCGTTCTGCGGCATAAGCCCAGTCGGAGATCACTCCGTCGAGCGTGCCGTCGAAGGCGAGACCAACGAACTCGCCGCGCCCGTTCAGAGTGACCGAGCCGCTATTGCCGTTCGTGATGTCCACCGTGGACATGAAGTCGACCGGTAACGTGCCCAGCTCCGGTGCGACATAGGGGCCATAGTCCTTGGCCCGGATCGCAGAGACGGCAGTCTCCGGCGCGTCGAACTCGCCCCTGCCAGTGTGTTTGGCCAGAAGTCCCTCGGCCGTGGTGAAGGGCGTCCAGATCTGCCCGTCCCGTGTTCGCCCTGTCACCTTGCCCCAGCTGAGGCGCAGCGATCCGTTCGCGTCGGGATAGACGGGCCGGCCGATCGCATTTCGATAGGCAAGCAGGCTCTGTACATAGGCCGCGCGCGCCGCATGCGTGCGGCCAGCGCGGTCCTTCCGAGCGCGCTCCGCAGCTATATCTCCGGGGTAAAGCGCGACCGCCAGCTTGAAAAACGGATCGTCCGACGCCTCCAAAGCGGCAGCCGGCTTGTCGAGCCAGCCGAGCAGCATGGCCGTGTTGGCGAGGTTGGAGTCTGCATAAAGACGATCAAGACCGATTTGGGCCAGAGCGGTCTCGAACGCAGTGTCGCGGTCCTTCGCATCCAGCTGGCGATATTCCTCGAGCGCGGCCTCAAACAGCTTGCGATCGATGGTGGCCAGATATCGACGTTCGACCTGCGTCAGAGCATCGACGATGTGCTTGCGGTCGCGATCCTGAAAGCCGCTTTCGCGGGCGGCATCGGGCTTCTCCTGCTCCTTGGCCCAGCGATAGAGCTTGCGCGCCGATGAGAGGATCTGCGAACGGTCAAGCAGCGCCTGCCGCTGCGCCTTGAACGAGGCCTGGTTGTTCTCTGCCACCGTGGCGTCCAGATCGCTGATCGCCGCACCATAGCGCGCCTGACGCGCGGAATCGTCAGCGACCCACGCGCGAAAAGCTTTCTCCTCGGCGGCCTTACGAGGGCTGACTCCAATCGCGTCGGCCCCGGCGAGCTCGCCCGCCAGCTTCTTCTCGTAGTTCTGCACGCCTTGCAGGAGGGAGGCGTAGCGGATCTGCGCGTCGCGATTACCTGCCGTGGCATCTTGGATCTGGGCCGCGTAATCTGAGAGCAAATGCTGCGACAGCGGTTCGGCGTGCGCGAAGTTGAACTCAACTTCCTGAGCGGTTTGCCAGCGCCAGGTGATGGCGGGAAAGCCGGCGACCATCACGAAATCGCCCTCCCGGACGCCCTCGCTGGCGATATGCAGCCAGCTCTTTGGCTGGTATGGCACATTGTCCCGCGCATAAGGCCGGGAGGAACCATCAGGAGCGACATAAGCGCGATAAAACCCGAAATCGCCCGTGTGGCGTGGCCACATCCAATTGTCCGTGTCGCCGCCGAAGTTGCCGATTCCGAGCGCGGGTGCATAGACGAGGCGCACGTCCTTGATTTCGAGCTGCTGATCGAGAGAGTAGAATGTGCCGCCATAATAGGACCGCACAACGCAGCGGCGATTGGGCTGTTCTTCACAGGCGGTAATCAGCGCCTTGCGGTTTGCGTCGAGTCGCTCATAGCGGGCTATGCCGTTGAGCTCAGCCGAGGCGCCCTTGAGCATGTCTGCGGTCACGTCCCGCTGATTCTCGGTGACATAGACGCTGGTGCCTGGCGAGCCGGGCAATTCTTGATCCAGGCTCTTGGCCAGAAAGCCGTCGGCGAGATAGTCTTGGCCCTCCTTGCTGTTGTACTGGATGGATCCCAGCAAGCAGTGGTGGTTGGTCGCGACCAGCCCTTCGGGACTGACGAAGGAAGCGGAGCATCCGCCCAGTGATACGATCGCGTTGAGCGGGGCAGCGTCCAAGCTCAACTGGTTGGGATCGAGCTGGAGCCCATCGGCGCGCATGGCCGCACCGACTTCCGCAACCTGGCTGGGCATCCACATGCCTTCATTTGCCGACGCCACGGTGGCCGTCCAAAGCAAGGCCATGGCACTTGTCTGGGCCAAACATTTGACATTCGAATTCATGCCGATGTCGCTCCTCATCATGACTGATTCCTGTTCTCCGCGGGCTGGATGGATCACCCAGAGACACAGAATGGGTTGGCTAGAGAAAGCTCGTTAGTCGCCCGTGGCTTGGCGACCCCCAAGCCGATTGGGCGGCGCCCATACCTTCTCAAACGCAAAACAAATTCGCTTTTTAAATCAAAGGCGGCCTATTGCAGGAAAGTTGCTTGGTCCGGCGGCCTCACGCGATTGGAATGCATCACCACTGTTCTTGAGAAATCACCGATGTCTTGTGCGTGACAAAATCCTCGCAGCCCAGCATGAAGTTCGTATGAGCGTTGATTGGGTCGGTTCAAGCTGCCGCGGGGGAGAAGCGCATCGAATTGAGAGCCTCCGCTCCCCTGAGCGCCGTCCTCAGCGCGGTCGGCTCCAATTCTGGAATGCAAGCTCCCACATCGATCAATGCGTGTCATAGTCCAGCTCCAGCAGAATGCAGTCATGCGCAGAGGATCCCATCCGGAACCTCTCACGACATGGCTAGAAATATGGTCGTCGTATCTGACGAAAGCCTGACGGCGGTCAGCCGAAGCGTTAGATTCGGCGAAATATAAGGTCGCGAAATCAGCTGCAGCAGCATAGAGTTGGATCGCGAAATCTCACTTTAAAACAAAAGGGGCGTCTCTGCCTGAACAAGGCATAGAAGCGGGAACAGGGGAGACCATGACGAACGACCCGCCGGCGGCGAGCGAACGCTTGGGGGCATCAAGACGCTGCAAGCGATCGGGGAACTGACGCTTGACAACGATCTTTTGGCGGGGGCGGAAAGTGCGCGGCCTTAGCGCCGTGTCCTCAGCTCCTCAACGTCCACGGCGCTCTCGAAAACATACCCGGCGCCGCGCTCCGTACGGATGTACTGCAGGGCCGAGGGGTGTGCCAGCTTACGGCGAAGGCGCAGGATCAGCACGTCGATGCTGCGGTCATAGACCTCTTGATCGTAGACCCTGGTCGCCTTCAGAAGCTGCTCGCGCGAAAGCACCCGGCCTGGGTTCTTGAGGAAGGCCATGAGCAGGTTGAACTCACCCGTAGTGAGCTTGACTTCAAGATCCGTCCCTCGGCGCAAACGGCGTCGTTTCGTGCTGACTTGCCAGTCATCGAAATTAAAGATCGCATTTCGCTCACGCCCGGGCCGCTGGCGCACGGTGGCGCGCACGCGAGCCAGGAACTCCGGATGGCCAAAGGGCTTAGTGATGTAATCGCGGGCGCCGGTTTCGAGACCGACCACCTTGTCGGACTCATCTAAGTAGTCAGCGCTGATGATGATGATCGGAAGGTCCCTGTTGGCGCCGAAATCCCGAACGAATTGCAAACCGTCCTCTCGGTCGAGGCTCAGATCGACAATTGCCAGATCAATCGCTTCAGAAACCATTTTGCCGGCAGCCTGCTGGCCGTTTTCGACCGCACTGATCCTAAACTCATGCTTGGACAAGAGGTCCACAAGCAGTTCTCTCGTTGAAGCGTCCTGACTCAAAACGAGAATCTTCTTCATGGTTACCCCTGTTGAATGCAGCTTTGGCTTCCCCGACGATCAGCCAAATTAGGCAGGGTCCGCATGGCGGGACAATCTTCGTTGGGCGCATGACACAATAGCGCAGATACATAGGTCCTAGACGGGACTGCCGCTGTGAACCAGGAACCGAGCTCGCCAAGCTTAGCGGTTCGGCCGTCTTCTCCGATTTAGCTCATAGTGTTCGTCCTACTCGTTTGGCTGCTCGCCCGTGCGCATGCCGGCCGTTAGCCCTGCGGATCCCCTCCCCTGCGACCTTGAGGGTGATGTCATGAGGCGTTCTGCGCCTGCAGCGCAGCGCACATCTCCCAATCGGATCAGCCTCATTTCATCTGAAACCTCGAAAAAATTGACATTCTTGCGAGCAAGATGGATTTGTTGCCGTATGGATGTGTATAGACACGCATATCACGAGATCATTAAGACACAGGATACTTACATTGCATCGCCGCTTACCGCATTCATATAGAATGTAGCTTGTACCGTGTTTGCATCAGACACCTATCAACTTATAGACGACTGGGGCACAAGTGCTTCTGTTTTGTCTGCAACAACCGCAGGAGATGGTAATGAGTAGACTGATCGTTGTATCCAATAGGGTTCCGCTGTCCAAAAAAGACGGCACGCCGCCCACGGGCGGGATGGCCATTGCGCTGAAGGCGGTCTTCAAGAAAAAGGACGGCTTCTGGATGGGCTGGTCGGACAATGAGGTGGCGCCGGACGGCCCGGAGCCGACACCGCGGGAAGACGACGGCATCAACTACCGGCTTGTCTATCTCTCGAAGAAGGATGTGGACGAATATTACCACGGCTTTGCGAACAGTGTTCTTTGGCCGATCTTCCACGGCCGTCCCGACCTCGCCGAATATTCCGACGCACGAATGGCCGGATACTATCGCGTCAACAACAAGTTTGCAGAGCTGTTGAAGCCCCTCTTGTGCGATGAGGACGTCATTTGGGTGAACGATTATCACTTGATTCCGCTCGCTGAAGAGTTGCGTAAGCTCGGGTGCAGCAACAGGATTGGCTTTTTTCTGCACATTCCATGGCCGCCGGCGGACATTTTCTCCACTGTCCCGAAGTACAATGATTTGCTGGGCGGGCTTTCCTGCTACGACCTCGTCGGCTTTCATACCGATTACGATCTCAGCAACTTCTTGGAATGCCTGGCCCGCGAGAAGCAAGGCAAAATTGTCAAAAAGCGCTTCCACGAAGCCGATGGGAACGAGTTTCGCTGCGGCGTTTTTCCGATCAGCATCGACACCGCGAATTTCGAAAGCCTTGCCGAGAATGCGGCCCGCAATGAGCGTGTGCAGGAGAGTTATCCGAGGATCGCCGGCTATGACATCGTGATCGGCGTCGACCGCCTCGATTATTCGAAGGGCATCGAGAAGCGCATCGTCGCCTTTGGCGATTTTCTGCGGTGCAACCGGGGACGTGTAAACAAGACGTTGCTGCTGCAGATCACCCCGAAGTCCCGGGAAATCATACCGGCATATAGGGCGGTCGAGAAGGACGTCGCCGAACTGGTGGGATGCGTTAATGGAGAATTCGGAACCGTCGATTCAGTGCCGGTGCACTACATTAATGCCTCGATCGAGCAGTCGAAGCTGGCCGGCCTCTATCGGAAGGCCCGTATCGGTCTGGTGACTCCGCTTCGCGACGGGATGAATCTGGTAGCGAAGGAGTATGTCGCTGCGCAAAACCCACTTGACCCGGGTGTTCTCGTCCTCTCGCGCTTTTGCGGAGCCGCCAGGAAGTTGGACGCAGCGATGCTCGTCAATCCCTATGACACAGAGGAGATGGCGCGCACCATGGAAGAGGCCCTCGTTCTGCCGCGACCGGACCGGATTGAGCGCTGGACAGCGATCATGACGGTTCTTCGCGAGCACGATGTCTATAAGTGGTGCAGCGACTTTCTCTCGTCGCTGAATGAACACCATGCCGGCCACAGCCACGAGTGAGGGTTCACCCGCTACTCAACGACGATCGCCTCCACAGTGCCGAGTGTCTTGCTCCCTGCATCGCGCGAAGCCGCAGGAGGCGCTCGTCGCGGCAACGACTGTGATCGCTTGGCTGATCATGACCCGTCACCTTGAACCACGTCGAACCAGCTGGCGACATCGCAATTGTCAACAGCAGGCTCGGCCCGCAACGCCCACTACCAAGACGTTAGCTTGAGCACATAAGGAGAGGGGCATGGACCTCGTTTACAGTCGGGATCGCTCAAGCAGGAGTGAGCGGGCGCCACACCTTGTCAATGGCGCGCGCGCCGCACGTCAAGAACGGATGCTGGCGTCGATTGACCTGAGACTGCTGTTGGCTCTTGAGGCGCTGCTGGAGCACCTCAACGTCACGCATGCGGCTCGGCACATGGGCGTGAGCCAACCGTCGATGAGCCGATCGCTGACTAGGCTGCGTGAAATTTTCAATGGCGATCTTCTGGTTCGTGGATCGAGCAGTCTGGTTCCCACGCCGCAGGGCGAGCGCCTGGCCAAGATCCTCCCGACGGTCTTGGATGCTGTTCGCGCGATGATGGACCGCAGTTGCGCCCAAGGGGAATGGCGATCGAAAGCCACAATGGTGATGCCCGATCACCAAGCGCTGATCTTGCTGCCGCCTCTCCTACCACTTCTGCGCGAGCACGCGCCTAATCTCGATATCGTCACCGACCCGCTTCTAGCCGGCGCGCTGCGGCGGCTTGAGCAAGGCGAAATCCATCTGGCCATCGGGCAGATCGATGCTGCACCACTGGGTTACTTGCGCCGTACACTCTATGCCGACCGCTTTGCCTGCCTGCTACGCCATGATCACCCAGCCCTGGCGCGGGAGTGGACGATCGATACCTTCGCGACCTTGCACCACGCTGCCCTCGCCTCGGACTCCAAGGACGGGTTCGGCCGGGTGCATGATGAATTGGTCAAATTAGATCTCCTGGATCGCGATCCTGTGCTGGTTTCCAACATATTGACGGCAGCCGCGTCAGTCGCGACGAGCGATCTGGTGCTGATTGTCCCACGGCGCGTCGCGACGCGGATCGCGACCTTGCTGCCCCTGACGATTGTCGATCCGCCCGTGGAACTGACCCCCTACGAGGTCGCCCTCATTTGGCACGAACGCTGTCATCGCGACCCGGAGCAACGCTGGCTGCGCCACGAGATCACCGCAGCGGCTTCGCAAACAGAGCTGACGCAAATATCACAAACTGGGAGGGCAATAACGGATGCTTCCTCCTAAGACTCTCCCTGTTGACCGCCATCCTATTCAGCCAAGAGGCACATAAAGTCAGCTGATAGTGCACGCACTCCAGACGCCTCGCCACTTCCCACGCAACCTAGCTCTCATAGGAGAATAAGATGTCCAACGTGCTTTCGCTTGATGTCAAGGAACGTGAAAAAGAATATTCCGACAACATTTATAAGGCCGCTCGCGAGTTCTTCCACGCAAGGCCTTTGGTTCTTTCGTTGGCAAACGCCGCACCTCCGAGAGACGACATGATCGCCAACGACCAAGGGACGGTACAGTTTCACCTCATCGGCCAGAACACCCGTGACCGTATGTATAGCGGAATCTTGAATGAGAATCAGGACAATCTTCTGGCGATTGGCGGACTCATTTACGACTACATGCATTCCAATTATCCTCGCATCGACTCAAAAACGCTGGACATCAGCCTCTGGGCAGACGTTCTCGGCAACATTCCGGATCTTTCGATCGGAGCGCAAAACCAGAAGAGTTATTCAAAAGAAGTTTTCGGAACTTCTGTCTCAGCCACGTTCCTTTCCTTGGTTGCCCAAGCGATCATCACCGACGGGGCGTCGCTGCTGACGGATTTCCAGTCCTTCCTGAGCGCGATGGGTGACATCACTTTCAGCACCAGCGCCAGGGCGCAGCAATACAGGGCGCTGACATGCACCTACCAGAGTTACCTTCTCGACAATGGGGCCGGTGGATCTTACGATTACGGAGCGATCGTTCTGCGCCAGATCGAGTTCAAAGAGAATTTCCTTGAGCTGAAATCCTGCTGCTCGTCGACGCAACGAATCAATGTGAACCTGGACTACGCCGAGGTCATCAGCGTCTTACAGGCACGCCGGATCCGAAAGGGCGGGCCCGACCATGAAAACTTCCAACAACTCGTGAACGCAAACTCCACTGAGCAGTTCAAGAAGGCGAAGAACTTCTTCAACGGCGGTTCGACACCGCAACATGATATCAAGCCGCAGGTCTGATCCTCAGCTCGTCGGTCGCTGGACTAGCGCACCTCACCAGCAGCGTGGATCCAGATGACCTCGCCAGGCGGTTAAGCAAAATGATGCTGACGATTGGCGGGAGACATCCGTCGATCGTCCCATATCCCATACGAGAACCCACCCGAAAACCGAGAGAGCGAACGTGCAAGGCACAATATCGATGACGCCTTGGTCGATCGCATTTGTAAACGGGCTTGATGCCCATCCCACTGACGGCCGCCGCCTCTGTGGAGGGGTATTAGATGCAAGAAATGAGCCTTACTCCTGCTCCTTCTGAAGAACGTTATAGGCCCTCAGCTCACGTCCGTTCGGCTCGGTTTCTCCGTCCTTCGCGCCTTGACTTGCTACCGCCAACGGCCTATCCACCCCTCTTGTTAGCACTCGACCTCGGTGAGTGCTAATCGCGCTCCGGCCACGGGGAACCGTTCAACATCCGCACCAGGGAATCCAAAATGGCACAATCGAAATTCCGCCCACTTCATGACCGCGTGGTCGTTCGCCGGGTCGAATCCGAATCCAAGACCGCCGGCGGGATCATCATCCCCGATACGGCAAAGGAAAAGCCGCAGGAAGGCGAGATCATCACCGTCGGCTCCGGCGCTCGTGATGAAGCTGGCAAGCTGGTTCCGCTGGACGTCAAGGCCGGCGACCGCATCCTGTTCGGCAAATGGTCGGGCACCGAAGTCAAGCTCAATGGCGAAGACCTTCTGATCATGAAGGAATCCGACATCATGGGCATCATCGGCTGATCATCGGCCTCACCGTCAACTGAATCTTGAATCTTCGGGCTCTCTCCGAGCCCCTGCCAGGAGCTAAAACATGGCTGCCAAAGACGTAAAATTCTCCCGCGACGCCCGCGAGCGCATGCTGCGCGGCGTCAACATCCTCGCTGACGCGGTGAAGGTCACGCTCGGTCCCAAGGGCCGCAACGTCGTCATCGACAAGTCGTTCGGCGCCCCGCGCATCACCAAGGACGGCGTCACCGTCGCCAAGGAAATCGAGCTTGAGGACAAGTTCGAGAACATGGGCGCGCAGATGGTTCGCGAAGTCGCTTCCAAGACCAACGACATTGCCGGCGACGGCACCACGACCGCGACCGTTCTGGCGCAGTCGATCGTCCAGGAAGGCCACAAGTCCGTTGCCGCCGGCATGAACCCGATGGACCTCAAGCGCGGCATCGATCTCGCCGTCACCGAAGTGGTCGCTGCTCTGGGCAAGACCGCCAAGAAGATCAAGACCTCCGAGGAGATCGCCCAGGTCGGCACCATCGCCGGCAATGGCGATGCTTCGGTCGGCTCGATGATCGCGGAAGCGATGCAGAAGGTCGGCAACGAAGGCGTCATCACGGTTGAGGAAGCCAAGACCGCCGAGACCGAACTCGAAGTCGTCGAAGGCATGCAGTTCGACCGCGGCTACCTCTCGCCCTACTTCGTCACCAACGCCGACAAGATGGTTGCCGAGCTCGAGGACGTTTACATCCTCCTGCACGAGAAGAAGCTCTCCAACCTGCAGGCCATGCTGCCGGTTCTCGAAGCTGTCGTGCAGACCTCGAAGCCGCTGCTCATCATCTCGGAAGACGTCGAAGGCGAGGCCCTGGCCACGCTGGTCGTCAACAAGCTGCGTGGCGGCCTGAAGATCGCCGCCGTCAAGGCGCCGGGCTTCGGTGATCGCCGCAAGGCCATGCTGGAAGACA
>NZ_JBSPKY010000048.1:0-11687 GCF_053848025.1 Mesorhizobium sp. 128a
GCCGATGATGACCGACTTGCCCCAGCCGCGATGCGAGGCTTCCAGCGCCTGGCGCATCACCTTGGTGCTGCCGGTGCAGTCGAATGTGTAATCGGCGCCGCCGATCTGGTCCGCGCCCCGCTTGGTCATGTTGACGAGGTGCGGGACGATGTCGCCGTCGATCTCCTTCGGATTGACGAAATGCGTCATGCCGAATTTCTCGCCCCAGGCCTTCTTATCGTTGTTGAGGTCGACGCCGATGATCATGTCGGCGCCGGCGAGCTTCAGGCCCTGGATGACGTTCAAGCCGATGCCGCCTAGGCCGAAGACGACAGCGGTTGCGCCTTGCTCGACCTTGGCGGTGTTGATGACGGCGCCGATGCCGGTGGTAACGCCGCAGCCGATATAGCAAATCTTGTCGAAGGGGGCGTCCGGGTTGACCTTGGCCAACGCGATCTCGGGCAAGACCGTAAAGTTGGAGAAGGTCGAGCAGCCCATATAGTGAAAGATCTTGTCCTTGCCGATCGAGAAGCGCGACGAGCCATCGGGCATCAGGCCCTGGCCCTGGGTTGCTCGGATGGCGGTGCAGAGGTTGGTCTTGCGCGACAGGCAGGACGGGCACTGCCGGCATTCGGGCGTGTAGAGCGGGATGACATGGTCGCCCTTTTTGACAGAAGTGACACCCTTGCCGACATCGACGACGATGCCGGCGCCCTCATGGCCGAGGATCGCCGGGAACAGGCCTTCGGGATCGGCGCCCGACAGCGTGAATTCGTCGGTGTGGCAGATGCCGGTCGCCTTGATCTCGACCAGCACCTCGCCGTCACGCGGACCCTCGAGGTCGACCTCCATGATCTCCAGCGGTTTTCCGGCGGCGACAGCGACAGCGGCGCGGGTTTTCATATTCTATATCCTTGCGCTATTGTGGTCGTTCACTTCGGCAAGCCAGGCGACCGGACTTGCTACGGATGCCCTCGATGTTCTTTGAGGCGTGGTTAGCCAATATTAGCTTGAACATCGGCACGGTATCTTCAAAAGCTGCAAAGGCATGGAACAGGCATTGCAAAGATCAGCAAGTTTGAGGGATGATCTCCTCATTGGGCTCAATCACCTCCCGCAGCCGCTATTTAGCCGACGATTTCTTTGTTCGCGATTTTCTTTTGGATCTGTTCCGTGGACAGCCCCCTCAAAGCCCACGCCAACGCGTGCTGGCCGGTGGCGTCCAATACATGGTGGTTGCCGAGTCCCTCGGTTCGAAAGAGGGTGACATTGTGCCCTAGCGACTTCGCAGTGTGATAGTAGTCCTCGAGGTTCAGAAAA
This sequence comes from Mesorhizobium sp. 128a, assembly GCF_053848025.1. Lineage (NCBI taxonomy): Bacteria > Pseudomonadati > Pseudomonadota > Alphaproteobacteria > Hyphomicrobiales > Phyllobacteriaceae > Mesorhizobium > Mesorhizobium sp. 128a. The sequence continues at coordinate 1,300 of NZ_JBSPKY010000048.1, forward strand.
AGCGCTGACTTGTCTTTTTCGTCGCCAATCACAAACAAACGGCGGTTAGGATTCATTGGGACCTTGGACAGGTGCGCCACGGGGTCGTAAATATCGCCCGCGCCGTCATATCCACTGCGCTCCGGGCTACCCCTCCGCAGGCCATCCAAGGACAAACAAGCAGCTGAAAATGCGACACATTCCACATCCGGGAATTGTGTCAGCAAATAGCTGGCAACACTACCCCCACCGGACTGTCCCGCAAACCCGTACCGCTTGATATTGTGGCGTGCGATAAGCTGCCGAATAGCCCCTGCAATTAGCTCCAGCTCGCGCATCTGGCGAGCCGAACTGTGTTTGCCTGACGATCCGTACAGTCCCGGCCGGGCGATCTTGATGAACGGCATCCCGAGCGAAGACGCTGCTGCATTCGCGTATGCTTGCTGCCTCGCAACACTGTTGTCTTCGTAGCCCACAGGATCTCCAAACCACAAGCGATCGCCGTGAATATAGAAGACTGCTACTGGCGTCTGATCAGATAATCCGGACGACCAGTGGCGGATACAGTCGCCTGTCCCATCGACTTCAACCCAAAGGCTATTGCCATACGCCAGACACTCTGCCTCAGTGCAGGCGGGCACGCCCTGTGCCACGCCGTCGACAGAAAATATCTCATCATGTAGCTCTAACTTAGCTGAAGTAGACATAATGCTGCCCCTTTGTGCTGAAGACGCCTAAGCCTTGAGGAGTGCAGATATATTGAAATCAACCTCCTGAAGGTTCCGTCTGGTAATCTCTTTACTGCCCGCAAGAAGGCGGCGCGCCGCCATGTGGTCACGGGGGCGATTGACGCTTTCAACGCTCACACAGACGTCATCGCGGAAATGAAAGACGGAAACATCCGACTTCTCCCCGTGCAGGGGTTCAGAATCAGTCGCCCCGCCAGACAGGCCCGCGATCTGGATTTTCGAATCGTACTGATCGGACCAGAACCAAGGAACGGCGTGGTAGACCTTGTCCCCTCCAGCTATCGCGTTGCCGGCTACGCGGGCCTGATCGATCGCATTTTGCACCGATTCAAGGCGTATCCCGGTGCGGTTGAACCGACCAGTGAACGTAGCGCAGTCGCCCGCTGCAAATACATTGCTCTTGGAGGTCTGCGACCTTTCGTCGACAAAAATGCCATTTCCCACATTCAATTCCAGCTGCTGCGCGAGCTCGAGATTGGCATGAGAGCCGACACCAACAACAACAATGTCCGCTTTTAAGATCGAGCCGTCGTCCAATTCGATACGATTGACAAGCCTGCTGGGGCCAATGATCGGACGCACCTTCCGGGAAGTGATTAGGTGCACCCCGTTTTGAGCGTGAATTGCCGACAGCAACCTGGAAAGTTCGGGGGACACCGCGCGAGCCAAAACACGCTCCGCAGCTTCCACCACCGTTACGTGTTTGCTTTGCCGAACGAGGGCAGATGCGACTTCGAGGCCGATGAATCCCGCACCAATGATCACCACCTTTTCCGCATCAGAGATCGCTGATCGGAGTTTTCGGGCGTCTGCTGCGCTCCGAACGTAGTGCACGTTGCCTGGGCAAGTATCGAGGCCAGGCAACGTACGCGCACGGGCGCCGGTTGCTAGCGCGAGGGTGTCGAATGGTATGACAGCATTGTTGGAAAGTGTGGCGCGATTCTCGCGCCCATCGATCGCAACGACTCTCACGCCCAGCTCTACTTCAATGGCCTTGTCCCGGTAGAGGGCTTCCGCCCTGAGGGGCATGAGCTCCTCACTGGCGTCCTTGAGATAGGACTTGGAAAGTGGCGGCCTATGGTACGGAAGGTCTCCTTCCTCGCTAACAATCACGATCTCTTCCGCGTAGCCGCTCTCACGCGCCTGGCATGCCAACTCGGATGCGGCGTATGAACCGCCGACTATAAGTAATCTCTTTCGCATGAGGCGCGCTTCCGCCGTTGACAGGCTTGCGTTAGAATCCGGAACCCGGTGCCAGGGTTACAGTCAAACCGTCGAGATCTTCCGTCAGCTTTACTTGGCATGAGAGTCGTGAGTTCGCCTGCCGCTCCTCGGCGATGTCGAGCATGGCATCCTCAACATCGCTGACAGGCTTGAGCTTGCTGACCCATCCGTCGTCAACATATACGTGGCACGTAGCGCATGCAGCACAACCGCCACACTGAGCCGTGATGTTAAGGCCTTTGTCGCGGATAGCGCTCATCAGCGTCTGGCCGGCAACATCTCCGATTTCGATCCTTGCCCCGCCCTGGTCGTAAACGACTATTCTCACCCTGATTTACCTCAAAATAGAACGTTGAGTGGCCCATAGGAACGATGGGAATAGTTCCTAAAGCGTGGAGGCTCCATGGAAGGGTCAAGCCGTAGCTCAGGAAGCCGTTCGATAAGGCCCTTCATGCCTTCACGCATCAAAAGCCTGGCAAAGTGCATGCCTGCGCAGAGCCGCGGTCCCACGTTCAGGGCTAGATGGTCATTCGGGGCTTTTCTGGTGAGGTCTAAGGCGTGGGGACAACTATAGTGTTCCGGATCTCGGTTGGCGGCGGCGTGCAGATTGCAAATAACATCGTCCTTCTTTACCGACACGCCCAAGACCGATACGTCGCGGTTCGCTACCCGGAAGCGCCATTGAACGGACCCTAAAAGCCGCAAAGTCTCTTCCACAAAGACGTTAAGGGTCGCACCCTGATCGTTCGTGACGGCCTCGCGAGCTTCGGAATCTGTCAGATAGAGGTAGACAGCATTGGCAATGGCGTTCGCCGTCGTCTCTCCCGAACCTATCGCAGAATCTCGCGTGTTATGAAGAACCTCCGTTACCCCAAGGTCAGGATAGTCCTTCTCACCCTGCGACCAGAGGAGGCTTATGAAATCTTCACCGCGCTTATCTTTTCGTTCAAGCACGAGGGGGAGAAACAGCTCGTTTAGCTTGTCTGACGCATGCTGAGCCTTTTGCATCAATTCTCCGCCGGCATTTTTCATGCCGATCCAGGCAACGATGTCTTTGTGCCACTCCGCAACCTGCGTGACGAGCGCATCGTCTTTCCATGGGAGCCCAAACATCGAGGCCATTACACGCTCTGGAATGGCTTGCGCATACTCCCTAACGAGTTCGGCGCTACCTCTTTTCTGGAAGCGGCCTATTGCGTCGTTGATAACGGGCAGCACGTGATCAACACGGTACTTTGTCATGGCACTGGGGCTCAGCAGCTTGAGAAACACCCGGCGCATGGCCGCGTGTTTCTCGCCAGTCATCACCGATACGCCAGTCTCCCCGCCATTGATTTCAAGCGTCTTCGGAGATGCGTCGACGTACATGATCCGAAACGTATCTTCATCGGACTCGGTGATCTTGCACGCGTCGTAGCTCACGGCGAGCCAGCAGTTCATGCCGGGATCCCACACCAACGGGCCACGCTTCCTGAGTTCATCGTAGCTTGGGAACGGGTCTACATTGGCCAGCGACAGCATTGACCAATTGGGGGAAGAGATTGGAGTCAAGGCGTGTGTCATAATGTAGTCCTCGATATAATGACAGACCAGGCGCTACCGGCTCAGACGCCTTTGTGTAGCTTCGGCCGATCCGGTAGCCACGATCGATGTCGAGAAGCGTCACTAGTTGCAATCTAGGCTAGCCAGGACCTACATTCGCGCCAAAAGGCGGCGCTCCTTGAAATGATCTATGCATAGTTCTAGGTGGCATGAAATGGATCTATGGAGAGCAGGAGGACAACGTGCTCTCGTTGGCTAGCAGCTCGTCCCACGCCTGCCGCGGGAGGCTGCCTGTCGTGCCCGCGTCAATCTTGGGCCTGCGGGAGCCCCAGATCAGACAGCTTCCTTTACGGCGCGCAGAAACTGCTGGGTCCTTTCCTTTTGCGGGTTTGAGAACAACTCCGCCGGGGTACCCTGCTCCTCAATCTTGCCGCCGTAGAAGAAACATACCCTGTCGGAAATGTCCCGGGCGAACCCCATCTGGTGCGTCACCATCAGCATGGTCAGATTATGTTCCGCAACCAGCTTTCTGATGACATTAGTGACTTCACCGATAACTTCTGGATCAAGAGCGGATGTAACTTCGTCGAAAAGCATGACCTTCGGCCGCATCGCCAGCGCGCGGGCGATAGCCACCCGCTGCTGCTGGCCGCCTGAGAGCCTGGAAGGATGCTGATCCATTTTGTGCAGCATTCCTACCATTTCGAGCAACTCGACACAGCGGTCACGAGCCTCGGTCTTTGGCATTTTTAACACTTGGACCGGGCCCTCCATGCAATTCTCCAGGGCGGTCCTGTGCGGAAAAAGATTGAAATGCTGAAAGCACATGCCGATATCGGAGCGCCGGCTGCGAATGTATTTTTGGCTAGCTGGAACCAGCACCCCATTCTTTTCCATGTGGGTCAGGGGCTTTCCGTCGACGTAAATGCATCCTCCGTTGATCGTCTCGAGCGTCATCAAGACCCTTAATACGGTGGTCTTGCCTGACCCCGACGGGCCGATAATGGTGACCGTTTCCCCTGGCGCAACGTCAAGATTAAGGTCGTCGAGCACAACGATCGGCCCGTAGGCTTTCCGCACTTTTCTAAAGCTCACGATGGGCTTGGATTCGCCAGCGAGCTGCAAGGGCATATTGCTGAGATCCGTCATGTTAAATTCCCAGCCTACGGTGCAGATACCGATCCAACACTTTTACCAAGCCTGCCGATGGCAGTGAAATCACCAGAAATATCACTCCGACCAAAGTGTAAGGCTCTAGAAACCGGTAATTTTCGGTGCCAATAGCATTGGCGGTGTGCATCAACTCTGCGACACCTATCACCGAGAGCATAGGGGTATCTTTGAATATTCCGACCAAATAGTTTCCCATTCCAGGAATGCAGAGCGGGATGGCTTGCGGAATAACAACCCGAAGGTAGGTCTGTTTGGTGGACATGTTCAGCGCGGTCGCCGCCTCCCACTGCCCACGTACGACCCCCTCGATCCCGCCGCGATAAACTTCAGACAGGTAGCAGGCATAGTGGAGACCAATGGCAAGCATCCCGGAAACCCATGGGCTTAGCCGTACTCCAAATTGTGGGGCTACGTAGAAAACGAAGAACACCTGAACGAGGAGTGGTGTTGAGCGGATAAACTCTATCAGTTCACGGACGACCCACCGCAGAACCGCGGCATTACTGCGCTGAATAAGGGCTAGCGCCAGACCAAGCACCATGGCAATTGCATAGCCGGACAGCGCGGCAATGAGGGTATTGCCTGTCGCGTGTAGCAATCGCGGCAAGATTTTCCAGGTGAAATCCCAGTCCCATTTAAACATCGCTCAGCCTCAACCCAATTTGGCGCGCATTTGTTTCTCGATGCTGCGCATCCCGGGAGTCAGCAGGAACCTCGCCAATATGTAGTAGATGACCAGAGTCGCGCCGAAAACCTGGGCCGACAGAAATGTCTGCCCGTTGATTTGTTTGGCTTCGAACATGATGTCAGCAACGGATATCAAGGACACGAGGGCCGTGGCCTTCAAGAGCTCGATCAATAGATTGCCCCATGCCGGCAATGCAATCACCAGCGCCTGGGGGAGGATGACACGCCACATCCGCTGGGCTGGAGCCATGTTGAGTGCCAGTGCGGCCTCCCACTGCCCCGTTGGCACTGCCAGGACGGCGCCTTTAACCAGTTCGGCACCGTAGGCCCCGATATTCAGGCCGATCGCCAAGCACCCTGCGGTAAACTTCTCAATTGTAAAGCCGAAGAGCGGAAGCACGAAAAAAATCCAATAGAGCTGGACTAATAGGGATGTGCCCCTGAATAGTTCGATGTAGCAAATGGCGACCCCGCGGAGAATTGGCGTTCTCGCAAGCTTGCAGAGGCCTGCGATCATCGACATCGCGACGCTTAAAACCGCCGAGAACGCGAAAGTAAGGATCGTCACCCAGGTGCCTGATAACAGCCGGGGCCAATACTCAGCAAGAAACTGAAGATAACCCATATTATATCCGTAGGAAGGACAGAGATGCGGGCTCCCAGCGGGTACCCGCATCTCTTGTACCTTACCGGTTTGAGCAAGCCCACTGGGTCGTGGTGGGACCCGGAAGATTAACATCGGACAGGCCGTATGGCTTAACCACCTCGATCATCCGTGGTGTTCCCACATATTTTTTTAAGGCCTCGTTGAACTTGGCCAGGAAATCAGCATCCTCGGTCCGAAACCCAATTCCCACCCAGTTCTGTGTCCATTCGGGCAAGTCCGCAGGATTTGTGGATTCAAACTGGCCGTTCGACGCATCCGCCATGGATTTGACCTCGAAGTAAGTCATTCCGCCAGCGTCCGCACGGCCTGATTTGACCGCAGCGAGGACCTCCGAAGGCCCTGGAACCTGCGTTATCTGATCGTCGCTCACACCTTCCTTCTTCGCGGCCTCAATCAGGTTGGCGCCTGAATAAGTGACGAAAGCAGCCTTTTTCTCGAGGATATCCTTATAGTTGTGGATGCCCTTGGGATTGCCGGCCGGTACCAGGAATGAATCGCCGGTTTTCGCGATCGGTTCAGAAAACGCGACGTTCTTGCAGCGGCTTCCCAAGATGTACATACCACCTGTGATGATGTCATATCGATTGGCCTGCAGGCCGGGGATAAGCCCGCCCCAGTCGGTGACGTTGGTTTCAATGTTGGTCAGGCCCATATCTTTCAGAATGGCGAGCGCGACGTCGTTCACGAAACCCTTCGGCTGCCCTTTGTCGTCCGGAAACGCATAGATTGGCACGTTCGAGAACCCGATTCGGATCGGCTGACCCGCGCTGACTCGGTCCGATAGCGGACCCGCGGTCACCGTGTAGGTGCCTGCGAAGACGACAAGACCGACTGCTAGGATGGCTGTTCCCATTTTGGTTTTCATTTCTCTACCCTCTTATTGCCACCATTGATCGTGGTTGATTGCGGCTGTGGCTGCCTGTGGCAAAGATGCAACCGACGGTACTTGGCCATCATGAAACACTGGTTGGACAGTATTCCGCCAAAAATGCCGGTTGGGTGAAACGTCTCAAACACAAATCCGGGGTATTTGAAATGCTGCCGCTAATTCGGCCCGCCCCCAAGCGCAGCCTCCACCAGGTTTACCCAATAGGCAATCCCGTACGGGATTGCGGCGTCATCAAAGTCGTAGGCTGCATTGTGCAAAGCGGCCGACAGGCCATTGCCGATGAAAATGAGTGCTCCTGGGCGAGCCTGCAGCATATAAGCGAAATCCTCGGCGCCCATGACCGGCATCAACTTCGCGTCCACCGCAGCCGCGCCGGTGCCGCCCGCCGCCCGAACGGCAAGAGCGGTGGCAGCAGTATCATTGACGGCGGCTGGAACCGATCGGCGATAGCGGTAGGAAATCTCGCCTCCGAAAGCTTGCGCGATTTTCCGCGCAGTCATCTCTATCTGGCTCTCGGCGAAATCGCGCAGGGCAGGGGCCAACGCGCGGACCGTCCCTGCCAATTCAACTTCATCGGCAATCACATTGTAAGCATTCGAGGCGCGGAGTTTCGTCACGGAAATCACCAGTGACTCTACCGGGTCGGTGTTGCGCGACACCAGCGTCTGCAGGCCCAAAATAACCTGAGCAGCGATAACGACCGGGTCAACTGTTAAGTGGGGGGCTGCAGCGTGCCCGCCGCGACCCTTTACAGCGATGTCAAAATCATCCTGGGAGGCCATCATTGGGCCTGCGCAAATGGCGAACTTACCTACCTCGATGCCTGGCCAGTTGTGGATCCCGAAGATGTGGGAGATGCCATAACGGTCTAAGAAGCCGTCCTCGACCATCTTGAGCCCGCCGGACGGCAATTCGACCTCCTCGGCAGGCTGAAAGATCAGCGCGACGGCGCCGCTAAAATTCCGCCTCCCAGCAAGGTGCTTTGCGGCACCAAGCAGCATGGCCGTATGGCCATCGTGACCGCAGGCGTGCATCTTCCCGGGTTTTTTCGACGCCCACTTCTTTCCGGTCGCTTCATGGATCGGCAGGGCGTCCATATCCGCACGAAGGCCAATTGTCGGCCCTTCGTGGCCTTCGCCCTGGATGAAGGCCACGATACCTGTGCCGGCTATCCCGGTTTCGATATGGTTGATTCCAAAAGATGCCAGCTTGTCCGCAACGAACCGTGCCGTCTCATGCACAGAAAAGTCCAGCTCGGGATTCTGATGAAGATGCCTCCGCCACGCTGTGACCTCGTCGGCCAGGCGATGAAACTGCGCGACTGAATGCATGCTAACTCCGTTGTATATGTCTAAGGCCGTCGGGAGGGATCATGTGGTTTGCAGTCATTTAGAGTTTGCCGTAAACGTTTGAAATAAGGTGCGCAAAACGGGCATCAAGATGAAAAGAAATGTTCGCGCATTCGCCACGATTGCAATAATGGTGCTTTTGAATGGGGTAGCGTTTGATGCGCGTCCGATCTCGCAACGTGCGTTCGGGTCGCCAATGCGACATCGTGTTTTCGCATCTAGGGTGTTGGGATGATAGATGACCTCGACCGGCGGATACTCGGCGCCCTTCAAAAGAACAACAGGTTGTCGTTCGCCGAACTCGCGGATTTCGTAGGTTCGTCTGCTGCCTCATGCATGCGCCGCGTCAATAGGTTACGCGCCGACGGCGTTATCACCGCTGATATCTCCCTTGTTGACCCCAAAGCGCTGGGGAAGTCGCTGACCGTGGTTGTAACGGTAGAGCTCGATCGCGAGCGTTTGGATCTTGTCGACGACTTCAAGCGAGCAATGAGGGCGGCAAAAGAAGTCACTCAATGCTATATGGTCACAGGCGATGCCGACTTTGTTCTTGTTGTTGCAGTAGAGGACGTCGAGGCATTCGACGTTTTTGTAAAAACGAAACTCTACACAAACCCCAATGTCCGCAAGTTCAAGAGCATGATTGCCCTGGACCGCGTGAAGTTTGAGCCCCGGGTGCTGGTGTAGCCATTCTACCGTTTCCGCCACTCTGATCCCATTTTTGAAGTGTGCATTGCGCCCAGGCCGCCACTTTGATCGCAATCATCGCATCGAAGTCTGCGATTTAATTGGATCGTTGGGTCACCGGCTGCCGGCCACGAAAGGGCCGCTGGCCTCGCTCTGGCGGCAATCGATCGCGCCTACGACTGGCGATGTGCGGGCCGTCCTAGCTGCGCCAACATTCGAAGTGCTGAAACGGAGCCGCTGGGCGGTTTCGTGGCGGCAGACCGTGACCGGGTGTGCGGAGCACCCTTAGAAGATTTGGAGGACTCAGGTATGACATTTGCTGCAGCCGGACCTGCAACAACTCTTCCCGCCATAGAAAAACGCCATCGGGATCAACGACAGTATCCTCACGGCGTAGCCTTCATGGATGGTCAGTACTTGCCGATGTCTGAAGCTAAGGTGTCCGTTCTGGACTGGGGGTTTCTGCATTCCGATGCAACCTACGATACCGTTCATGTATGGGACGGAAGGTTCTTTAGGCTGGATCTGCACATGGACCGGTTCTTCCGTGGGATGGAAAAGCTGCGCATGAAGCTCCCCTACACGCGCACTGAGATCGAGAAAACCCTGTCCACCTGCGTGGCGCTGTCCGGGCACAAGTCGGCCTACGTTGAGATGATCTGCACGCGAGGCGGCTCGCCGAACTTTAGCCGGGACCCGCGCCAGTCGGAGAACAGGTTCATCGCATTCGCGGTGCCTTTCGGATCGGTCGCCAACAAGGAGCAACTGAAGCGCGGCCTGCACGTGGCCATCAGCAACACCGTTCGGATCCCGCCCAAGTCGATCGATCCGACGATCAAGAACTATCACTGGCTCGACTTGGTGAAGGGCCTGTTCGATGCCTACGACTACGGTGCCGAAACTGCTTTGATCGTCGACATAAACGACAACATTGCCGAGGGGCCTGGCTTCAATGTTTTCACTGTCAAGGACGGCCGCCTGAAGACACCGGCTTATGGCGTGCTTGCGGGCATTACCAGGCAGACGGTATTTGATCTGTGCGACGAACTGGGCCTATCGGTCAGCGCCGGCGACATTGATCGCAACGAACTGAAGGACTCCGACGAAGTTTTCATCACGTCTACAGCGGGCGGGATCATGCCGGTGTCCAAGATTGATGAGACTGTTGTAGGCGACGGCAGGGTTGGCGCTCTGACTCGTCAGCTGACAGACCTGTATTGGGAGAAGCATGCTGATCCGGCATGGTCGACCGCGGTCAATTACGCATAATACCGCTGAATATTATTGAAAGGTCCTCGCCTGTGTGGAGAGGACCGTGCTGAGTTTGCTGATGACCGACGCTTTCATTTCTCATCTCTCGAGCGAGCTCGCTGGCCTGAAATCCGCCGGGCTCTATAAATCCGAGCGGGTGATCACCTCGACCCAGTCGGCTGAGATCGAGG
>NZ_JBSPKY010000049.1:0-10889 GCF_053848025.1 Mesorhizobium sp. 128a
GAGTGCATCGCATGACAAGCGCGGGACTCAGGCACGGGCGACCGATCAGAGCGATCAGTGATCGCACCGCCAATCCTGCTTCGGAAGCGCTGCGGACCAACGGCTGACTTTGGCGGTGCCGTTGGGCCGCGAGAACGCTTTCTGCTGCGGGCGACGTGGTTGGCGTCGCGCTTTGACGGGCCGCCCGCGCAGCGGATCCTGATCGGCGCCGCAGCCCCAATGGCCGACGCATGCACCGTCAGCGTCTGGTGGGACGGCGAGCGGGCATGGCCGCGTCAGGGCATCCTACTGTGACGAAGGCCAGACTGCGCGCTCCGGCATCGCGGCGGGCGCGCTCGCCGTTGGCGCAGCGGTCGACGCAGGACGGGGCGCGCCTTCGAGCTGCCAATGGAGTTCGATCTCTGGGCTGCGCGGCCTGGTGACGAGACGCCCGCCCTTTCCTAAGTATACTTAGGTGCCATATGGCGGGCCTCGGCAATTTCGGCCAGGGCTTTCTCTGGGGGCTTGCGGCGTTGCCTATGCCAACCGGTCGACCAACTGGGGCTGCTGGATCGCGACCAGGTCAGCAGGCTGCAGGTCCCGGATCATTTGTCAGGTTGCTTCCGGGGTCAGCGCTGCGGCGATCCGGTCGCGCAGCCACCTATGCTCCGGGTCTCGATGGCAACGCTCGTGCCAGACCAGCATGACCTCGTAGGGTGGCAGTTCCACGGGCGGATCGACAACCGCGAGCGGCAGCATGGCAGAAATCCGTGTCGCGACGCGCCGGGGTACAACAAGTACTAGATCAATCGTGGAAGCCATCGTCGCCGCCGTCAGTACGCTGGAAAACGACATCGGATCCCAATCCGGAAGTCTCGATCTGGGCAGTTCATCGTAGATCCGCCCGAAGTGGTCGTGGGTGTCCGAGCTGACAACGGCACGGCGCAAGGTCGCGAAGCTTTCGATTGTCCATTCCCGCGCCAGCGCTGGGTGGCCGTGGCGCAGCAAGCACGCAAAGCTGTCGGCATAGAGGCGGCGCCGAAAGTAGCCGGGCAAGTTGGTGCCGATCTGCCCGATGACCAGATCGATATCGCCTTGTTCTAGCCCTCCCAGGACGCCGTCAAAGGCTGAACGGGCGAGAATGTTGAGATGAGGCGCTTGTTCACGCAGCCACGGCAGAAGACGCGGTAGTATTACCAACGCCTGGTGATCCGGTATCGCCATCATTGCCTTCGGCCGCCATTCCCTTGAGGCGAAGCTGCTGCTCGTCACAATCTGACGGATCGCCCCCATCACTGATGGCAGCATTTGGGCCAAGCGTTCGCCCTGCGGCGTAAGGATCAAGCCAGTTGAGCCTCGCACCAAGAGATCATCATTGAACATGCCGCGCAGCCTTGCCAACGCTCGGCTCATCGCCGGCTGACTCCTTCCGATATACTGGCCTGCATGGGTGACGTTGCGGTACTCCAGCAGGGCCCCGAGCGCCACCAGCAGGTTCAGGTCAATTGATGCCAGATTGATGTTTGTTTGTGGGTCGGCGTGCTCACTATTGGTCGCCGCAGCCGTATGCGGCCGATCCCAACCTTCTGCGGCATCTAGACTGCGGGAGAGCTCATCCATTTCCTTTCCTCGATAACGATCCATGATCTCTATTTCTCCTTGAAAACGCGTATTTCAGACGACACGTAAAATCGGTGTCTGCGACGCGGGCCGATCTATGGGCGCCTTACTTCTGCGAAAAAAGGGGTGCCGTGCTCCCCTTTTTTTTATTCAGGCAAGGGCGAGTGAAGCAGGAGCGCTTTTGCGTCCATGCTGTGTGTTGGTGATGCGACAACGCCGCTGCGGCTTGCTGGCCTTTGGCCCCGGTGGAATGGAGCTTTGCACGCGGCTGCCTGGACGGTGAATGATGTGGCGCGCCTTTGCGATGGGTAAGGCGCATGCGCGGCGCGGCCGATTGGCTCGGTAGCATCTCAGGCGCCGTGCTCGCGAGGGGCCGTCGCCTTCGAACTGCAGATCCTGGTCCGAGCCTCAGCGTGCCGATGTTCGAGGTGGCAGGCTGAATGCCGATGTCGAAGCGGCGGGAGCCTCCCGCGATGCGGGGGGGGGGCGCTTTCTTGGTCGACGACGACAGCCGGATTTCGACGTCTATCGCCCGCAACACATGGGAACGCCATTAATTGCGACCTGCTATTTCGGCTTCAGGGGGAGACTTACGTCCTTACTCCGTCTCCAAACCGAATTTCGGCAAATTGAAGCGTGTATGCAGGCCGAAATCTACGAGATGCTGTTCCTTGAGTGGCTGCGGCGTCTCCGCAAAAGCGACACTCGCGGCCAATTTGATCATCTCAGCCGGGTCTTGCGCGATAACATATTGAACGACGTCGTCTCGCATCAGCGGCACTGTAATTGAGTTTGCTTCATGGGTCAGCACGCGGGTCCGGCCAGCCAGTCCAGCCTCCTTTAACGCCCTAGCCAAGCCTGCATTTCCGCCCGCGACATTATAGATCGCGGCAACATCTGGATGTTTTCTGAGAAGATCGCGAACCGCCAGATAGGTTTGCTCAGGCGAATCTTCTCCCTTCGCTGCATCTGTGAGCACTACGTTTGGAAAATTGGCGCGAAGGTGCGAACGGAATCCGATCTCTCTGTCTTCGTGGTTGTTGAACGCGTAGTCACCGAGAACGACGCCGACGGTCGCCGAATCCCGGTCCTTCAGAAGGCTACCGATCAGATAGGCCGCAGTCTGTCCGGCACTGCGATTATCAATGCCGACAAAAGCATCGCGGCTATCATGGGGAAGATCGGAAACAAACGTGACAACGCGTTTGCCTCGCTTCCGTGCTTGCAGAAGCAGGGCATTCATCCGCTCAGTATTTTTTGCAGTGACGATCAAGGGTCGCGAGATGTCCTTGCAAGCATTGCTCACTGCATCGAGCATTTCGTTTTCGTTCTTTTGGTGCATGTCGATGAAGTTGAGAGGAAGATCGAGCTTTTTGCACGAAGACTCGATTTGAATGGCAAGTCCGCGCCCCACTCTGAGCACCGCGTCTGCATTGCGGACTGCAGAAGATGACGCGGCATGTTCCGGGGTTGTCCGGCCCAGTTGTTCGAGCGCCTGACTTATTACCTTCTCGGTCCGAGGGTGGATGCCGCCGCGCTGATTGAGCGCACGATCAATTGTAGCGCGGGACAGCCCCGTTGCCTGAATGAGTTCGTTGATCGTTACCCGTCGGTTCACGGCTCATCTCCCAGCAGAATGTCTCAAAATATCTCATTTTGCTCTCGATGCAACACTGGAAGGTCAGAAAAGCTCAAAAATATCTCACGTAAGCTCAATTTGATCGAAAAAGATGTTGACGACGTTTTTTATTTGGGACAACGTCTCAGTATTCGAGGCAAATTGAGGCATAAGGGAACTGGGAGGAACATTTTGGCTCGTATAGAGGTTGGAAACGCCCCGGACTCGTGGGGTATATGGTTCCCGAATAACGACCGCCAGGTGCCGTGGAACGTGTTCCTTGATGAGGTCGCGGCAGCGGGATATTCGTGCATCGAGTTGGGCCCGTGGGGATACCTGCCGACTGAGGCATCGGTGCTGAAAGCCGAATTGTCAGAGCGCAATTTGACTTTGGTCGCGTCTACCGTTGGATGCGATCTCCTCGACGAAGGGAGCATTGAGAGCCTTCTTACCCAGCTTCCCGCGATCACAGCGCTTCAAAAGGAGCTCGGTGCAAAGTTTGTCGTTCTGCTTCCGGCGATGTTTACCGATTTGTTCACTGGCGAAATAGTCCGCAGCTTGGAATTGTCTGCGGAAGAGCGCGAACGGTTCAACCGCAACATTGGCCGGATTGGAAAGATCGTCCGCGAACAGTACGGGCTGGTCGTGACGGCACATCCGCACGTCGACAGCCATCTGGAAACCGAGGGAGATATTGAAAGTCTCTTGGCTGCAACCCCGGCCGAAGATGTGTCGCTTTGCTTCGATGTAGGGCACCATGCCTATGGTGGCGGTGATGCATGCGCATTCCTGAAAAAGCATGCGGACCGCATTCCCTACATCCACCTGAAGAACTGCGACGCGGATGTGCTAGCTCAGATGAGGCATGAGGATTGGTCATTCGCGCATGCCGTGACGAAAAACATCATGTGCGAACCCTGGAAGGGAATGGTCGATTTCAAACAGCTGAAGTCGGTCCTCGATGAGGTCGGGTACCAGGGCTACGCGATCGTGGAACAGGATATGTATCCAGCGCCTCCCGAGCGGCCTTTTCCTATCGCTTGCGAGACCCGCAAATATCTCAACGACGTTGGAATCGGTTGAAGAAATGACGGGCCTTAAAATCACAGTAGCGCTTATCGGCGCTGGGTTTATTGGCGAGCTTCACGCGAAGAACTTGGCGCGGCACGCTGACGTGGCGCTCAGATATGTCGTTGAACCATCTGAGGCACTTGGCCGAAAGGTGGCAGACGCGACCGGCGCTACGTGGCTGCCCGACGCGACAGTGGCATATGAGGATTCAAGCATTGAAGCTGTGTGGATTGCCTCTCCGGCCAACACACACACTGATCTCATCCGCCGCGCCGCTAGAACGCGCAAAGCGATATTCTGCGAGAAACCCGTCGGTATGAACATGGAGGATGTCGATGTTCTCGTTTCCGAATTGCGCGATTATCAGCACCCGATCATCATCGGTTTCAATCGGCGCTTCGACGCAAGTCATGCCCGGCTCAAGGAAATCGTCGAGAGTGGCGCCATTGGCGAGGTCGAGCTGGTGTCGATCACGAGCCGTGATCCCAATCCGCCGCCACCGGCCTATATGAAGGCCACACCCGGCGGCATCTTCTATGACACGATGATCCACGACTTTGATATCGCCCGATGGCTTCTCGGAGTCGAGGCAACGGAAGTCTATGCCACCGCGAGCAGTCACCTCAAGGGTGAGCTTAATCCGGATCGAGAGTACGATGCCGCAACGGCGACATTGAAAACAACATCAGGAGCGGTCTGCCAGGTCTCGGCCAGCCGGCGGGCTGTCTACGGTTATGATCAGCGCATCGAGGTCTTTGGCGCAAAAGGAATGGTGCAGTCGCAAAACCACGGTAAGACCAATGTGCAGGTCTACGGCGCAGACTCGATCCACACCGACCCCTTGAAGAACTTCTTCATTGATCGTTACGCCGACGCTTACATTCGCGAGATCGATCAATTCGTCGCCGCAGTCCGGGGCGAGACCACGAAGTTTCCGAACGTGTGGGACGGTCGACAGGCATTGCACATCAGCATGGAGGCGCTCAAGTCGGCGCGAAGCGGCTCTCCAGTGAGCCTGAAGTGACTGATGCTCGTTTAGGGAGGAAGCCAAATGGCTTTAGATGCAAATCAGGTGGCCACGGGAGGCACCGGCGAAGCAGCAGCGATTAGCGCCAAACGCCCCGAGAAGACATTTATCGATAAGCTGATGCTAAGACCCGAGTCGGGCGTCGTTATCGCTGCTGTCGCGGTATATCTGTTCTTCTCAGCGTTCGCCCCGCACTTCTTCTCGGACCGGGTCGCCTCAAACATTCTACTCAGTTCGGCGACGCTAGGCATCATATCCGTCGGTGTGGCCGTCTTAATGATCGCCGGACAATTCGATCTGTCGGTCGGCTCGGTCTATGGTTTGTCGGCAGGTATGGTCATCATGGGCGTAAACGCCGGAATTCCGGCGGTGGTGATGCTGCCGATTATTTTGATTGCCGGCCTGCTGATAGGCGCGTTCCACGGTCTCCTTGTAACAAAATTGCAGATCCACTCGTTGATCATCACGCTTGGAGGCTTGATGTTTTATCGAGGCGTGCTTCTGGCTCTCACCGAGGGATTTCCGATCCGGTTGAAAACTCCTGATCCGTTTCTTAGAGCCTTTGATTTCAACTGGAATGGCATACCTGGGCCATTCTTTTGGTTCCTCCTTCTGGTGGTCATATTCGCCTTTGTTCTCACCTCCACCCGGTTTGGCAACTGGCTCTTCGCCACAGGTGGCGAGGCCGAGGCGGCGCGAGGCATGGGTGTGCCAGCCGAGCGGGTCCAAATTGCTGCGTTTGCCCTGAATTCCATGATGGCATGTCTCGCCGGTTACGTATCCGTTGCGCGGTTCTCGAGCGTTGATGCTCTACGCGGTCAAGGGATGGAGTTGGAGGCCGTCCTAGCCGTCGTGGTCGGTGGAGCCTCCCTCAACGGCGGATACGGAAGCATTCTTGGAGCAGCGCTGGGCGTGCTGATTATCACCATGATCCAGCAGGGCCTGCTGCTGATGGGCATCTCCGTCTACTGGTACCAGGCCGGCATTGGCTTGCTGCTTATTGTCGCCGCCGTCGTCAATCAACGGGTGAGAATAAGGAACGGTGTGTGATGGCCACGGATTCAATCTCTCCGCTTCTTCAACTCAAGGAAATCACGAAGTCGTTCGGGCGCATCCATTCTCTGCGCGGGATCAATATGGACGTGAGGCCGGGTGAAATCCTGGGACTGCTAGGCGATAACGGCGCAGGCAAGTCGACCCTTATCAAGGTCCTTGCCGGGGTCCATCAGCCGACGAGTGGTCAGCTTATTTGGCAAGGTCACCAGACGTCTCTCGACTCTCCGAGAGCGGCCATGGCGAAGGGGATTTCCGTTGTCTATCAAGACTTGGGAATCATTCCACTTTTGAGCATCTATCGCAACTTTTTCCTCGGCCGTGAAGAGGAGGTATCGGTCAGGCTGCCGGGTTTAATGCTTCTGAAAAAAGGTCGAATGCGCGAGATCGCGCGGAAATCGCTTTCGCAACTTGGCATTCACATCACTGACGTTGATCTCACAGTGGCTCGCCTTTCCGGTGGCGAACGACAGTCGATTGCAATCGCCAGGGCGGTTCATTTCCAGTCCAAGCTTTTGATCCTTGACGAGCCTACAGCTGCGCTGAGCCTCAAGGAGACGGCGAAAGTGCTCGCCTACATCCAGGAAGCCAAGCGTCAAGGCGTATCGGTCGTTTTCATCACTCACAATATCTCGCATGCATATGAGGCCTGCGACAGATTCACCGTGCTCTATCACGGCAAGGTTGCGGAAACGACGCCTCGCGAAGGCGTCAGCGAGCAGGAACTAGCAAATCTCATCAACACAGGAATGCGTGCGAGCCGCAGGCTTGCCGTTTAGTCGGCTAACGGGAGGTAACCATGGCCAAAACCACTGTAAGACTCATGACCTCAAGCATTCTGGCGATTTCAGCAGCGATGCTTGCCGCTGGAACTTCGCACGCAGCAGACCGCTGCGAGGGGAAGAAGCCATACCTCATCTATTATGCAACCCATGCTGTCGCGGAGCCTGTTTGGGCCACTGTCAAAAAAGGTGCCGAGCAGGGTGCCGCCGACAACTGCTTGAAAATCAAATGGACGCAGGACGACAAGTTCTCGATCGAAACAACGATCAACCGCATGGAAACGGCCATCACTGAGAAGCCGGACATGCTCGTGATTACAGCCACCGACCCGACAGCAATGCGGCCAACAATCGAAAAGGCCAAAGCGGCCGGCATTCCGATGATCGCGATCAACGTGCTCGACCCAGCTCCGAAGGATCAGCGAGTGCCATACCTCATCGGCATTGGTGCTGACCTTTATCAAAGTGGCGTCGCAGCTGCCGAGCAAGTCTTGAAAGCAAATCCTCATCCCAAGCGCGGTATCGTGCCCAATCACGTTCCTGGTCATGTCGGCTTGGAGCAGATGGCAAAAGGATTTACCGACACGCTCGCAAAGGCGGGTGCCCAGACCGAGGTTATCGCAATTGGAACCGACGTATCGCAAAGCTCGGCGATGCTGTCCAACTATTTCCTCGCGCATCCTGAGACCGACGCTGTCTTCTGCATGAACTCAGGGCCATTTTGTTTCGAAACATTGCTTGACGTCGAACGACGCGAGAATCTATCCAAGAAAGTCTCTAATGTGACATTCGATGTATCGCCGGCCTTACTTGACGCGATCGCTAGCGGTGAAGCGATTGCTGGGATTGACCAGCTCATGTACCTGCAGGGCTATCTTCCCACGGTGATCACTCGGAGCTACCTGGACTACGGCATGATGCCGGAAGCTGACATCGTCACCGGCCCGGCAATCATCGACAAGTCAAATCTCGATAAGGTCAAATACCGCTTGATGGAGGCCGGTCTCAACTGACCTTTCGAGCGAAGGGGCGCGGCGAACTCCCATCGCCGCGCCCGAACCGTTTTGAGGCAGCGCAAAATGAAACTGGTTCAAATCCCCAAGACCAGGTTTTGCACGATCTCCGAAATCGTGGACAAGACCGGCTTCGGTCGCGCTACGGTGCATCGTGCTTTGAAGGGCCACATATCCGTGAAATTGGAAGTTCGCGTGAAGGTTTCACATGCGATCTTCGATTTGAATAATCAAGCCATAGCAAGGTACAGGGCCGAGTTGCGGCATCTCACATAAAGCACGCGACCGCGGACGTGCTCACACTGCAGAAGCGATGACAAATGCATTTTGAAAAAGATACCACGAAGTTTCGCGATTTGGCGGATTACGTCAATTCCTCTCGGATGTGCAGTTCGCACGAGCACACCGAGTTTGAGTCGGAATATGTTCGTAACCCGCCGGACATTTTAACCAATCTGTTCGACAACTATGTTCTAAATGATCTTGCAGTAGCAGGCGCTAATCCTGATAGCCTTCGGCGCCTTCTGACAAAAGGTGACAACACCATCTCGGCGCGATTTTCCGGCATAGCGGAAGCTTGGGGACGGGCCCAGCATACAGGCTACGGTGAGGCCGTAAAACTGATCGCCAAAGAGCTCTACGGCGTAGACGAAATTAGTGGCGATATACTTCAACATCGCCAGTCGAGATATGACGGCCGCGCTGGGGAGCGCCTCCGGCTCTTAAGTGAGCAAGGAAACCTTGATCACGTTCAGATAGATGCAATGGACTGGGACATACCCACAGAGGCATTGGGTCAAGATTTTTTTCTTTACGATATCAACCTTTGCCGCTTCTGTGATGGAACGCCTGACTTTGAAAGGATTGCGGGAAGCACAGGTGTAGACATCTCTGATTTGCCAAGCTTAGAGCAGGCGATTTCGATAATTTTCGAGCGAAACGCTGACCTCGGCATCGCAATCAAATCTCAACACGCATATCATCGCACATTGCGGTGGCAGCTGCGTGATGAAGTGAGTGCGGCCGCAGCATTGGAAACGTGGAAGCGGGAGGGATCGAAGACTCCGATTGAGGCGCGAAATTGTCTCGGCGACTGGTGTATAGATCTAATCGCACGTTTAGCTGCCGAGCACGAATTGCCGTTCAAACTTCATACCGGTTATCTCAACGGGGTCGGCGGATTTCCGATCACCGTCTCGCGGTCTGAATTGCTTCACGAATTACTGCAGAGGCATTCGAGGACGAACTTTGTGCTTATGCACATCGCATACCCATATGAGAATGAACTTGTTGCAATCGCGAAGCAATTCCCTAACGTCACGATAGACTTATGCTGGGCTTGGTCGCTCAATCCACGCGCCACATCTGAATTCGTGCGCCGAATGATACACACTGTCCCGTCGAATAAGCTTTTCGCGTTTGGAGGCGACTCTCGTCTTCCAGCGGCATCAGTGGGATATGCCTTTCAGGCACGGAAATGGCTTCTTAAGACCCTTGAGGAGGAGATCAAGGATGGGCACTTCGATGAAAATGGGGCAATTGAGCTTGCTCATCAATTCATGAATGCCAATCAGTATGCCTTCTTCAATATCGCGGTAAAAAAAGAACGGATGCGCGGTTCCGCGACCGGACCAGCACAGAACTCGGACACGGCAATTGCAAATTTCGACTTGGCTACACATAGCGCATGGCGTGACAGTCCTGGACGCTACAGGGTTGAATAGATGGGGGAAGCGCCGCTGTGGGCGTGGATAGCCGATCAGTTCGGATTGTCAGCGCAAGGTCGGCGCTTTTATGTGGTCACCCTCGTGTCTATTCGATCAGTAAGCTTCTCGTGACGACACGATAATGCTGTCGTTGGGCTGGAGGTCGGGGGACATTCGCTCGGCTGGGCCGCTGCCGGCGCCTCGCCAAGGATTTTCGAGCGAGCGATCGCCTCCGCCGAGGCCTCGATCCCCGTCGACCACTCTTGCGAAAGAGCCGACTGGCCAGGCCATAATTTTGCCGCCCTCTTTTTGATTCAGCGTCTAAGAGAGGACCAGCGGACCAGCGCTGTGCGTGGATCGTGCGTGCAATTCGAAACACTTCCGCTTTGGCTTATATATATTCATCAGAATTGTGGAGTGCGATCGAATAACAAAGGCGCTTATGAGACATACTTTACATTCTTTTGATACATACGTTACATTCTTGCGAATGTTTCTTAATTTTGATTTATCTCTAAAGTATGGCCATAATTGCTACGAAGAGCTATTGCAGGCGCAACTTGTTTCGCAGTCGCCGTCCCGATTCCCGCGGTCTGGTGGCCTTCCCTCCAGAGGAGCTTGGCAGATATGAGGATAGTTGCGTTCAAACCGCACCATGATGGCACGATTGCAGCAGTAGATGCATCAGAAGCCGAGCTCATCTATTCATACGAGGCTGAGAAGGATAGCTTTCCCAGACATTCAAGCGTGACGCCGACGGCGGTCCTCGACGCCGCTGGCCGGCTGGACGCCATTCCGGTCGGAGGTTGTCGGCGAGAAGACTATCTTCGGTAGGAGGGCGCATTTCTACTCCTCCACGCACGAGCGCTCCCATCTCTGGGGCGCCTACGGCATGTCGCCGTTTCCCATTGGAATGCCCTGTTATGCGTTGATCTGGGAAGGGGAGCTCGGCGTATAGCGCGACAAACCGGGAGAGAGGAGCGCGTCAATCTGGATGAGAATCTAGTGTCGCGGCGGTGG